>JALRGK010000043.1 GCA_023253415.1 Rhodocyclaceae bacterium | reverse complement strand
TTTCTTTGAATCCAAAGGCCACACGATTGTGCCTTCCAGTTCGCTGGTTCCGGGGAATGACCCGACCCTGCTCTTCACCAACTCGGGCATGGTTCAGTTCAAGGATGTTTTTCTCGGTCAGGACAAGCGTCCCTACACACGAGCGACATCCTCGCAGCGCAGTGTGCGTGCTGGTGGCAAGCACAACGATTTAGAGAACGTGGGGTACACCGCGCGTCACCACACCTTCTTCGAAATGCTGGGTAACTTCAGCTTTGGTGATTACTTCAAGCGGGATGCCATCAACTTTGCCTGGGAATTGCTGACGGGTGTTTATGGTCTGCCGAAAGAGAAGTTGTGGGTCACCGTTTATCAGGAAGATGACGAAGCCTACGAGATCTGGTCGAAGGAAGTCGGCGTCCCGACCGAGCGGATCATCCGAATTGGTGATAACAAGGGTGCGCGTTACGCGTCCGATAACTTCTGGCAAATGGCCGACACGGGCCCGTGTGGCCCATGTACCGAAATTTTCTACGACCACGGTGCCGATATCTGGGGTGGCCCCCCGGGGTCACCTGAAGAGGATGGTGACCGTTACATCGAAATCTGGAACCTGGTTTTTATGCAATACAACCGTGACGAGGCCGGTGTTTTGCATCCGCTGCCGCGTCCTTGCGTTGATACCGG
Source organism: Rhodocyclaceae bacterium (assembly GCA_023253415.1). Classification (GTDB taxonomy): domain Bacteria; phylum Pseudomonadota; class Gammaproteobacteria; order Burkholderiales; family Rhodocyclaceae; genus Fluviibacter. The sequence goes on along the minus strand of JALRGK010000043.1, from coordinate 10,852 downwards.
TATGGGGCTCGAGCGTATCGCTGCCGTGCTACAGCACGTCCACAGCAACTACGAAATTGATCTGTTCCAGAACCTGATTGCAGCTGCCCAGAAGGCCGTGCACGTTGCCGGTGGTGAAGCGGCGATTGATGCCGCCTCACTGAAGGTGATCGCCGATCACATTCGCGCCTGCGCCTTCCTGATTGTCGATGGCGTCATTCCGGGCAACGAAGGCCGTGGTTATGTACTGCGCCGGATCGTGCGCCGTGCGATTCGCCATGGTTACAAACTGGGTGCGCGTACACCGTTCTTTAACACGCTGGTTTCGGCACTAGTGGCCGAAATGGGCGAAGCCTATCCGGAACTGGCGCGTGCCGAACAACGCGTGACCGATATTCTGCGCCTGGAAGAAGAGCGCTTCTTCGAGACCATTGCTCACGGCATGGAGATTCTGGACGGTGCACTGGCCAGTCTGCCGGCGGGTGGTGTGCTGGATGGTGACCTGGCGTTCAAACTACACGATACCTATGGTTTCCCGCTGGATCTGACCGCCGATGTCTGTCGTGAACGCGAGCTGAATGTGGATGAGGCAGGTTTCGATGCCGCCATGACCCGTCAGCGTGAGCAGGCGCGTGCCGCTGGCAAGTTCCAGATGGCCGCGGCGTTGGCCTACGATGGCCCGCAAACCCGTTTTGAAGGCTATGAGCACATGGCGCTCGAAGCTAATGTCATTGCCTTGTATCGTGATGGTGTTGCCGTAAATGAGCTCACTGCCGGCGATTCCGGGGTGGTCGTTCTCGACAAGACACCGTTCTATGCCGAGTCGGGTGGCCAGGTGGGTGATAACGGCGTCCTGCAATCGGTACATGGCCAGTTCCTCGTTGAGGATACCCAGAAGATCCAGCCGCAGGTGTTTGGCCATCATGGCACGCTGCGCGAAGGTTCACTGACGGTCGGTAATAGTGTCCAGGCCCTAGTCAATGTGGCGGATCGTGAGCGCACCATGCGTAACCATTCGGCCACGCACCTGATGCACAAGGCACTCCGTGAAGTCCTGGGCGAACACGTGCAACAGAAGGGCTCGCTGGTTGATGCGGAGAAAACGCGTTTCGACTTTGCCCACAATGCACCGATGACCACGGAACAGATCTGTGCCGTGGAAGATCTTGTGAACCGCGAGATCATGCGCAACCTGCCGAGCGAAGCCCGCGAAATGGCCATTGAAGACGCACAGCGTCTGGGCGCCATGATGCTCTTCGGCGAAAAGTATGGTGACACTGTGCGCGTGCTTGATATCGGCTCATCGCGCGAGCTGTGTGGTGGTACGCACGTCACCCGTACAGGTGACATCGGTCTGTTTACGATCATTGCCGAGTCGGGTGTGGCGGCCGGCGTCCGCCGTGTTGAAGCGCTGACGGGGGATTACGCACTGGCTGCCGTACAGTTCCGTCGCCAGGCACTGAATGAAATTGCCGGTCTGATCAAGTGCAAACCGGCTGAAGCGCCGGCTCGCATTGCCTCGGTACTGGATGGCATCAAGCTGCAGGAGAAGGAGGTGGCTCGCCTGCAATCCAAACTGGCCGCAGCACAGGGTGGCGATCTGGCCGGTCAGGCGCAGGTGGTGAACGGCATTGCCGTGCTATCTGTCAAACTGGAAGGCGTGAGCGGTTCAGCGCTGCGTGAGACACTGGATAAGCTCAAAGAGCAGCTCAAGTCGGCGGTGATTGTTCTCGGTGTGGCCGAAGGTGACAAGGTGTCGCTGATTGCCGGCGTGACCCCGGATCTGACGGGCCGATTCAAGGCTGGTGAACTCGTCAACCATGTTGCTTCACAGGTCGGTGGCAAGGGTGGTGGCCGTCCGGATATGGCTCAAGCGGGCGGCACGCAGCCGGCCAATCTGGCCAACGCGCTGGCATCAGTCTCTGCCTGGGTGAGCGAGCGCTGATATGACGCTTGTGCGAGCCCTTCTCATCAGCCTGTTGGTCCTTATCGGTCAGCCGGTCATTGCCGATACTGCGGACGTGCCAGACAGAACACCGATCGCCGGTAAGACGGCCAATGGCGAAGATGTGTTGCTATTCCCGAATGGTCGCTGGGAATATGTGAATACCGTCAAGGCTGCCGAGGCCAAAAAAGTCGCCGATACGTTTCCTGAAAACAAGGTCTGTCCGCCAGGATCTCAGGGGGGGCTCTTTGGTGTTGGCCGTTGTATCAAACCTGGAGATAAAGACTACAACCGTCGAAGTCTCAGCGGGAAGTAGGCGCAAATCAGGGCGTGCGGCATGCCCTGATGTACCCCATGGATTCAGAACGGCAGTGCCAGATCCGGGCGAGCTTGATTGAGGACGCGTCGGAATTCACCCTGAATACGTGACAGCGCTTCCGGTGTGTCGGCTTCAAAGCGCAATACGACAACGGGCGTGGTGTTGGAAGGGCGGGCGAGGCCGAAGCCATCTGCATATTCCACGCGCAGACCGTCAATGGTGATCACGTCACGCGCACCTGGGAAGTCCGGCGCAACGGCCAGTTCAGCCATCAGTGCATGCGGTTCGCCTTCCTTCATGCTGATGTTGAGCTCCGGGGTGCTCTGGCTGTTGGGTAGGTGCTTCAGGACCGGGTTAGCATCCGCGGCGCGAGACAGAATTTCCAGCAGTCGGGCGCCGGTGTAGAGGCCGTCATCAAAGCCGAACCAGCGTTCCTTGAAGAAGACGTGGCCGCTCATTTCGCCGGCCAGAGGGGCGCCGGTTTCCTTGAGTTTGGCTTTGATTAAGGCGTGGCCGGTTTTCCACATGAGGGGCTGACCACCGGCAGCGCGAATGGCATCACCCAGCAGACGCGAGCACTTAACATCGAAAATGATCGGTGCCCCCGGGCAACGGGAAAGGACGTCCTGGGCAAACAGCATCATCTGACGATCCGGGAAGATGACCTCACCGTCTTTGGTCACAACGCCAAGGCGGTCACCGTCCCCGTCGAATGCCAGGCCGATCTCGGCGTCGGTTTTTTTCAGTTCTGCCACCAGGTCCTGCAGGTTTTCCGGTTTGGAGGGATCCGGGTGGTGGTTCGGGAAGGTGCCATCGATCTCGCAGTACATCGGGATGATCTTGCAGCCCATGCGCTTGAAGAGTTCTGGCGCCAGTTCGCCAGCGACGCCGTTGCCGCAATCCACGGCGATCGTCATCGGGCGGGCGAGTTTGACATCGCCCACGATCTTGTCGAGATAGGCGGATTTGACGTCGGCGGTTTTCATCGCGCCCGGCTGATCCGCCCAGTGCACATCACCGGCTTCGATGCGTTGCTTCAACGCCTGAATAGCGTCACCAGCCAGCGTGTTGCCAGCGATCACCATTTTGAGACCGTTGTAATCCGGGGGGTTATGACTTCCCGTGACGGAGACGCAGGAATAGGTCTCTAGCTGAAAGCCCGCAAAGTAAGTCACTGGTGTCGGTACACAGCCGACGTCGATGGCATCGACACCCGCGGCCACAATACCTTCCTGGAGTGCATGCGACAGGCCGGGACCCGATAACCGACCATCGCGACCAACCGCAATCGCTTTGACACCCTGTTCCCGTGCCAGGGTGCCAAGACCCAGACCGACCGCACGAACAACGTCCGGCGTTAGCGTGTCATCGACAATGCCGCGGATATCATAGGCCTTGAAAATCGAAGCAGGGAGTGCGGGAATGGCAAAGCGCGACATAAGGGTTCTCATCAGGTGGGTTTGTGATCCGACAGCATCAGACCGAGTGATTGTGCAAAAAAGTTAATTATACGTGTGGGAAGCCAGAGATCACGAGAAGCCCCCCGGCCACCACTGAATCCGACATGGCCGCCAGCATCCGGTGTTTCCAGCGTTACGGCAGTTGAACATTGCGCTCGGCTCGGGTAACAGGCATCAGTCAGGAACGGGTCGTTGCGTGGCATGAGTAGTAGTGTTGGCAGTGCAATCTGGCCAACCAGCGGCAGGGCCGAGGCCCGTTGCCAGTAATCCTCGACCCCGGCAAAGCCGTGAAGTGGCGCGGTGACCGTATCGTCAAACTCGCGTAGGGTCGTTGCTGCGCGCATGCGTGTGGCATCAAACAGATTGGGAAACTGGCGCAACCGCGCTTCGCTCTGCTGCTTCATGGTACGCAAGAAGTGCTGGGTGTAAACCTGCCGATTGGCTCCCTGGTCGAGCCAGGCGCCACAGGCAGCAACATTCATCGGGGGAGAGACTGCCGCCGCCGCGTTGATCACCTTTGAGGCAGCAAGCCCTTGTTCGCCCAACCATTTCATCAGGGCGTTGCCGCCTAAAGAAACACCCGCGGCAAAGATCATGCGATTGGGCATACGTTCACGAAATTGGCGCAGGATCCAGTCGATTTCAGTGGAGTCGCCGGAATGATAAGCACGCGGTAGCCGATTGAGTTCACCACTACAGCCCCGGAAGTGGGGGACAAAGCCAGTCCAGCCGATCTGCTGCAACAATGTTGCCATGTTGCGCGCGTAATGGGATTGCGAATTGCCTTCCAGCCCGTGAAAAAGCACGACCGCAGGTGCGTTATCGGTGCCAATGCTAATGCAGTCGACATCAATAAAGTCACCGTCAGGCGTATCCCAGCGCTCTCGCGGCCAGCAGATCGGCGGTTGGCGCAGCGACCGCCAGACAGGCCAGAGTGTCTGTAGATGGCCGTTAAAGAGGTAGAACGGTGCGCGGTAGGGCGCCTGTTGCAGCATGTTGGAGGTGTTAGTGCAGCGTATGTGAGGTCGCCGTTGCGATCTGTGCCTCGATGTCCGCCAACTGGGCGGTGGCCTGGTGACAGACCAGGCGCCAACCATTGCCGCCACGCACATACACATTCATGGCAGTGGTTACGCCGTTACGACGTACGAGGGTATTGGGGTGCTCGGGGTCGGTGAGCTCTTCAGGGACGCTGAAGAGCGTGACGCTTTCCTGGACCAGATGAATGGCCACCAGGCCACTCTGCCAGCGCATGATGTTCGTTACTTCGATTTCAAGATGATGGCAGCTGCTGAAAATGGATTGCCATCCCTGGCGAATGGCGGCGTGACCGGCGGCTCGGCGGCCATCCGGGTCAACACAAATGATGTCATCTTCATCTGCCCAGATCGCCATGAGGGCATCGAGATTGGCCTGGGTAATGCTTTCGTAGAGGCCACGCTCTGCATCATCGGGGGTCGCAAAGTTGGGCACAGGTGCAGTAGGCGGTGGCAGGCTCATATGGGTCCATTGTTGGAAACGAGCGGGGCTATGGCGTTCATGACGCTATCGGGTGTCAGTTTGTTCAGACAATCCAGATGACCATAACGACAGGTCCGAGCAAAACAGGGGCTGCAGGGCAGCGGGTGCTGCAGAATCGCTACTCGTCCGGCGAGCGGAGGTGTGAACCCCGGCGAGGACGAGCCATAGAGTGCGACGAGAGGGCGAGCGAGCGCAGCGGCGACATGCATGAGACCAGAGTCATTGGTAATGGCGACATCGGCACCGCTCAGAAGATCAATCGCATCCGCCAGCTGTGTTTTGCCGCAGAGGTTGATGGCAACGCCCTGGCTCTGTTGCTCGATGACTTTGCCAATTTCCTGATCCTTATGGGAACCTATGGTCCAAACGGTCCAATCCTGCTGTCCAAGCTGACGCGCCAGGGTGGCGAAGTGCTCGGGCGGCCAGCGTTTTGCCGCGCCATATTCGGCACCGGGGCAGAGCACAGCGAGCCGGTGCCCACGGGTGAGGCCGAGCTTGGTGCAGACCTGATCAAATGCACTATGGGACACCTGCAAGACAGGCATGGCATCGTCCGGGGTTTCGGGCGCCTTGTTACCCGGTGCCAGGGCCAGAAAGCGGTCGACCATGCGCGGTAGCGCTTGCTTATCGAGCGTATGGCGTTGGTTTAATAACCCATATCGGCATTCGCCAGTAAAGCCGATACGGTGCGTAATACCGGCAAAGGCAACGGGCAGTGCAGATTTTAGGGAGTTCGGGAGAACATAGGCATTGCTATAGCCTTGCGCCTTCAGGAACCGACCGGTTTTCCAGCGCCCGGCCAGATCCAGTTTGCCGTGGGCGAAAGGTGCGGGAATAACTCTGCCAACGCCGGGCATGCGTTCAAACACGGGGGCAACCCAAGGGGGCGCCAACACGTCGACGGGGCATTTGTCCGCAGCAGCGATACGCCGCAAGAGCGGTTCGCTCATCACGGCATCACCGACCCAGGCGGGTGCAACAAGCAGAGAGACAGCCTTCATCGACTCACGTCTCTCTGCACAGTTTGTCATTAATGGCCGTGAGGGGCGTCACCGGAAAAGCTGTACTGGGTGCCACAGTATGGGCACTTCACTTCGCCGGTTTTAAGAACATCCAGGTAAACACGCGGATGACCCGACCACAGTTGCACGCCCTGGGGCGGGCAGTGCAGGGGCAGATCGTCAGCAGTCACCGTCAGCGCTTTGGCCGAAAGGGTGTTTTCGAGCGGTGCATTCATCGCAATAGCCTCGGAAATTGAATCGTGAATCAGATAAAGCTGAGCCAGTCTTCGTGCTTCGGGTTGCGGCCATTGACCGCATCGAAGTAAGCCGACTGGATACGCTCGGTGACTGGGCCACGGCTACCGATACCGATTTTGCGGTTGTCCAGTTCGCGGATCGGCGTCACTTCAGCGGCGGTGCCGGTGAAGAAGGCCTCGTCGGCACAGTAGACTTCGTCACGCGTGATGCGCTTTTCTTCGACCGAGATGCCCAGTTCGCGGGCCAGCGTGACCACGCTGTCACGGGTGATGCCTTCCAGGCAGGACGAGAGTTCCGGTGTGTAGACCTTACCGTTCTTGACGATGAACAGGTTCTCACCGGCGCCTTCCGAGACATAGCCTTCGGTGTCGAGCAGCAGTGCCTCGTCGTAACCGTCGGCGATAGCTTCGTTGTTGGCCAGAATGGAGTTCACGTAGTGACCACTGGCCTTGGCACGCACCATTGACACGTTGACATGGTGGCGCGTGTACGACGAGGTCTTCACGCGGATGCCCTTCTTCAGGCCATCTTCACCCAGATAGGCACCCCAGGCCCAGGCGCCAATGGCGACATGGACTTTAGCGCCCTTCGGCGACACGCCCATTTTTTCCGACCCGTAGTACACCAGCGGGCGGATGTAGGCACTTTCCAGTTTGTTGGTGCGTACCACTTCTTTGTGGGCTTCGTTAATCGTTTCTTCGTCGTAGGGAACTTCCATCTGGAAGATATGCGCCGAATTGAACAGACGGCGTGTGTGATCCTGCAGACGGAAAATCGAGGTGCCGCGACCGGTGTCGTAGGCACGGACACCTTCAAACACGCTCATCCCATAGTGCAGGGAGTGGGTCAGAACGTGCGTATTGGCGTCACGCCAGGGAACCAGCTTGCCATCCAGCCAGATAAAACCGTCGCGGTCAGACATCGACATGATGTGAATCCTTTGATCAATCATCGTAATGAGGTGGGGGTCGTCACTGAGGCGACCAACATCTTGTAATTTTAGCTGATTTCTGCCGCGAAATCAGGTCATCAGGCGCTTTATCCTTTGCCAGGACGGGCTTTGCGCCAAGTTTCAGTCGGGTGACGTCGGATTCGGTAAAATGCCCATCATGAATAACCAAAAGCATCGTTGGAAACCGAGCGTTACGGTTGCGGCTCTGGTAGAGCGGGAAGGGCGTTTCCTCGTGGTTGAGGAGGAAACTTCAGTCGGCTTGCGCTTTAATCAGCCTGCCGGGCATCTGGATGAAGGTGAGTCGCTGGTTGCTGCCTGCGTCCGTGAGGCCCTCGAAGAAACGGGGTGCCATGTCACGCCGGAGGCCCTGGTCGGTATTTATCAGTGGACCGTACCCGCCGGTGACATTACCTATCTCCGTTTTGCGTTTGCCTGCCGTCTGGATCAGATCGAGACGGGCCGCCAGCTGGATGACGGTATTGTTGCTGCGCACTGGTTGACCCTGGAAGAACTGCGTGCGAATCAAGCGCGCCATCGGAGTCCTCTGGTGTTGCAATGTGTCGAAGACTGGTTGTCGGGGCGTCGTTTGCCGCTCGACACGGTCAGACATTACGAATTTCCCTGACGGGTGAGGGCATCAGGTTGGGACGTCATCGCCTGATCGCTGGTTTGCTGATGGCCTTGGCAGCGCCGCTGGCTTGGGCCGATGGTCTGGTGTTGTTTTGTTATAACTGGGATTGCAAAACCCCGGGGGTAGTTTCTTTCTCTGAACCCTGGCTCAAAAAAACGCTGGCGCCTTTGCGCCAGGCTAAAACAGCCGAAGCCGAGCGCGCGGCCACAGCGGAAGCGGTTCGTCAGTTTTATACCAAAGCGGCTGAACAGATTCCCATTGCGGCTGATGAACCGGGTAATGAGGAGGATGAGACCGTCAACGGCCGCATGGATTGCATTGACCATTCCTCAACCACCCGCAACATTCTGTCGTTTCTGGTGCATCGTCAGGCATTGCGTTGGCACGCCGTCGGGCCCTATGCCCACCGTACCCTGTTTCTGGATTCGCATTACAGTGCAACGCTGATAGAAACCGATGCGGCCGCTGAACAAGACAGCCAGATTTATACGGTAGACCCCTGGTTCGTTGAACAGGGCAGCTTGCCGCCCGTGCAGCCCGTGAGAGAATGGGCATCGTATCGTTTTTATAGTCTGGAAACGCAACACCATACGGCCGCGGCATCCCCTGCGGTTCGTCGCTGAGGAATTCCCGAAATGTCGTCTTCATCCCTTAAAACTGTGGTCGTCGGTTTGTCCGGCGGTGTCGATTCTTCCGTGGCGGCGCTGCTACTCAAAGAGCAGGGCTACCGCGTGATCGGTCTGTTCATGAAGAACTGGGAAGACGACGACACGGATGAATACTGCAGTACGCGTCAGGACTTGATCGACGTGATGAGTGTCACCGATATTCTCGGGATTGATGTCGAAGTCGTGAACTTCGCCAAGGAATACCGCGATCGCGTGTTTTCTACCTTCTTGCAGGAATACAACGCCGGCCGCACCCCGAATCCGGATGTGCTGTGCAATTCGGAAATTAAATTTGCGGCGTTTCTGGATCATGCCATTGCGCTCGGTGCCGACTTCATTGCCACGGGCCATTACGCGGGTTTGCAGGACTTCGATGGGAAGCGTCAGCTGCTCAAAGCCGAGGACGGTAACAAGGATCAGAGTTACTTCCTGTATCGCCTCAATCAAACGCAGTTAAAGCCGGCGCTTTTTCCGCTGGCTAACTGGCTTAAACCGGACGTGCGTGCCAAGGCCGAAGCTGCCGGTTTGCCGGTCGCCAAGAAGAAAGATTCCACGGGCATCTGTTTTATCGGCGAGCGCCCCTTTAACGACTTTTTGCAGCGCTATGTGCCGCAAAACCCGGGCGAGATCCGTGACCTTGATTCTGGCAAGCTTCTGGGCACGCATCAGGGCCTTGCCTTCCATACGCTAGGACAGCGCAAGGGCCTGCACATTGGTGGTGTGAAAGGTCATGACAAAGAAGGCAGCGGTGAGCATGATGCCTGGTATGTGGCGCGCAAGGATATGGCCGCCAACGTACTGTATGTGGTCTCAGGGCATGACCATCCTGCGCTTTATGTCGATGAAGTCACCATCACCGATATGAACTGGATTGCGGGCGAGGCACCGCATACCCATTGGGTTTACACGGCCAAGACCCGCTATCGGGCGCCGGACGCACCCTGCGAAATTGAACAAATTGATGATCAGCGCGTGGTCATCCGTTTTGCCGAGCCGCAATGGGCGGTCACGCCGGGTCAATCACTCGTTATGTATGAAAGCCGTGTCTGTCTGGGGGGTGGCATCATTGAGTCCGCCCGCATGGGTGGCAAACCGGTGGTGACGGCAGATTTGCAGTCACTCACCGACTAAACCAGGCTCCCGGCCTTTCGGCCGGAAATCTTACTGTTCTGCGAGCGACGTCTGCGCACTGGGGCGTGCCGCAACCCGTCCAAACCAGTCCAGAAGCTTGGGGTGGGCGCTGCGCCAATCACGCTCCGGCTGTCGCAAATCCAGGTAAACCAGGGTGCTGAACAGGGCAAAGTCCCCCAGCGATAGGCGGTCGCCGTTGACCCATGGGTTGTTTCCGAGCTCGCCTTCGGCAAACTGCAGTGCGCGGCTGATGGCGTTGTTATGCAGCGTGATATTGGCCGGCTCCTGCTTCTCTTCCGGGCGTAGTCGCTCATTGCGGACGGCGAGCGCTGAATCCATGATGCCATCAGCGAGCCCCTCCCAGCGTTTGACGCGCATCCGGGCAAGCGCGTTGTCGCGCGGGATCAGGATAGGCGAGTCGTTCAGGCTGTCGACATATTCGGCAATGACCGGTGAATCAAAGACGCAGGTGTCGTCATCCAGTACCAGTGCCGGAATGCGCCCTAGCGGATTGACGCGTGCTACCAGGCTGCCCGGTTCACGCGGTGGGTCGATCAGGTACTCGTGGGCAATGTTTTTCTCCAGCAGCATCAGGCGTACTTTGCGTACATAGGGGCTGGTCGGGGTGCCAAGCAGTTTCATGATCATTCAGTCCACAGAAGGGTAATAAACGAAACCCTACACGGAACCGGCCAGGTCGCCCAGTCTCGGGCAGGTTTTAATGCGGTCCGGATGTTAAAATCGTGGTTTCGAATTTTCCGTATTCAGGAGTTTCAGATGTCCAATGGTCTCGGTGCTTTGACTGCTCTTTCGCCGCTCGATGGTCGTTATGCCGCCAAGGTTGACCTGCTGCGCCCCCATTTCTCTGAATTCGGCCTGATTCATGCCCGTTTACGCGTTGAAATCGAATGGCTCAAGGCGCTGGCTGCCGACCCGCATTTCACAGAAATTCCAGCGTTCTCACCGGCAACCATTGCCGAGCTGGAT
>JALRGK010000229.1 GCA_023253415.1 Rhodocyclaceae bacterium | reverse complement strand
TGACCGCCTGGCGGCACTCGGTGCCGAGCGTATTGTGGCGATGCTGAAGAAACTCGACGCCGGTGAAGTGCTAGTCGCTACGGCGCAGCCGGAGGTGGGGGTGACTTATGCGCACAAGCTCGAAAAGCAGGAGTCGCAGTTGGATCTGACTCGACCCGCGATTGTCCTGGACCGGCAGATACGCGCCTATAACCCGTTCCCGGGCGCCGTGGTGCACCTGGATGGCAAACCCATCAAGATCTGGGGCGCTCGGCTGGTTTCGGCCGAAGGGTCGCCCGGTGTCATTCTGTCGGTAAGCGATGCCGGCGTCGTGGTGGCGTGCGGGGCAGGTGCCCTATGCCTCGAGAACCTGCAGGCACCCGGTGGAAAGCGCCTGGCTGCGTCTGATTTTTTACGGGGTCACCCCGTGTCTGTTGGCATGCAGCTGACTTGAAACCTGATCGCTTGCCCGCATGTTTTGCTGGGTCATGAAGTCCCACTCAACGAGCCATAAGGGTTTATTAAGCCGAGTTCCGCTTTAATGATCGTCATGTCCAACTACTACGTTTCTTGAACAGGGAGACGGCATCATGGGTAACTGGTTTAAAACGACAATTCTTTTTGCCGCCATTCTGGCGCTATTCATGGTCATCGGTGGTCTGATCGGTGGTCGTGAAGGCATGTTGATGGCACTGCTCATGGGCGGTGCGATGAACTTTTTCGCTTACTGGTTCTCAGACAAGATGGTGCTGCGCATGTATAACGCCCAGCCCGTTGATGAGACCTCATCGCCCTATCTCTACAACATGGTGCAGGGGCTGGCAGCACGCGCCGGTTTGCCGATGCCACGGGTGTATCTGATTGACGAGGCTCAACCCAATGCGTTCGCCACGGGTCGTAATCCTGAAAATGCAGCCGTGGCGGCTACGACGGGTATTGTGAGTTTGTTGAGTGAACGTGAACTGCGTGGCGTGATGGCGCATGAGCTGGCGCACGTTAAGCATCGCGACATTCTGACTTCGACGGTCGCGGCAACCTTGGCAGGCGCAATTTCGGCGCTGGCTAATTTTGCTATGTTCTTTGGTGGCCGAGATGAAGAGGGGCGCCCGGCCAACGCGGTGGTGAGTATCATCGTGGCGATTATTGCACCGCTTGCGGCCATGCTGATTCAGATGGCCATTTCAAGGGCGCGTGAATTCGAGGCGGACCGTGGTGGCGCCGAGATCAGTGGTGATCCGCTGGCGCTGGCCAGCGCCCTGGGCAAGATCGATGCCTATGCCCGCGGTATTCCGTTCCCGACGGCAGAATCACATCCGGCAACCGCGCAGATGATGATCATGAACCCGCTAGCGGGCGGTGGTGTCGATACGCTGTTTTCGACGCACCCCAAAACAGCCGAGCGCATCGCACGACTGGAAGCGATGGCACGGGGTTGATGTCGATGGTGTGTTGGCCTCGACCTCACTCAAGCCGGAGATGAATCTGATGTTTGTTAACGCAAGTCCCGCAGCGCTTGTTCAACCACCTGAGCCAGTCGTCGCCCTGCCAATGCTAACCGCTGGCGCGTGATGTCCCGGCCTTCTAGCCAGTAGTCCTGCCGTATCAGAAAGGTATCTGCATGGTCGGGATCGGGTGCTAGCCCCGGGTAGACATGATCCCGGGCGATCATAAAGGATTCCTCGATCCATCCGCGTGGCGATTTGATGTCGTCAACAGACACCTGCTGGGCCTGGCGCGTGAGACGCGCTACCTCCGTATCGAAACGTGCCGTGCCGGGACGTGCGTGGCCGGGTAGTTCATCCCACCAGCGGTGAAGGCTTAATGGGTCCGGCGGTTTGCGACCGCCATCCAAAACAGTGACCAAGTTGCCGCCCGCATCCAGTTGGCCAGGGTGGAGCGGGTCAGCGCGACTGGCCGTATGGAGCGGTTGATGAGCATCGGCAACGAGATGACTCACCCATGCCAGGGCAACGGCGCGCGCTTCGTTTGTGGCTTTGGGGTCTGCCAATAAATCGATCTGCACTTTAAGTGCCGGCTCGAGCAAGCCTTGTACGGGTTGTCCATGGAATGGTCGGGCAATATCCCGATCGGCGAAGTGCCAGCGGCGTGTTGCCAGCCCCGTACGTGCACGTTCTTCCCATTGACGCATATGAGTCGGCGGCGCTAGATCACTACTGCTTTCTGCCTGGTCCCGTAAATCATCCGGCCAGAGTGCTGCCGCCATCCATGCCGATTCACCTTGCAGGCCGCGGGTGCTGGTGATCGAGGTTTGATGTTCCAGCAATCGGTGGACGGCCTGCCGTGTTTGCGGGTTGGACATTGACCAGGCCACGGCAACGACTTCACGGTGTCCTGTTGCATTCCAGGCACTGGCTTGTAGGCTGAAGAGACCAATGCCTATGGTGAGCAGGCATCGTATCGCTGCATGACGGAATCTGGTTGGAAAATTGCGCGGCCACATAGGTAGATTATGGGACAGATTACGCCTCGGGTTGGTGTTGTAAACATGCTACACTTAAACCAATAATGAATCGCTCAACCCGACCCTCTCGTTCCGCTGGCACCACTGCAAAACGTGGTCATAGGCCGGCTGGCCAGTCTCCCCGAGCGCGGCCTGCCACGCGTCCGGCAGCGCCCAAGCTGCTGTCGCCGGATTCGCTGGCCTGGGCCATGCTGGTTGCCTCCTCGTGTGTGACGGACGTTGTTGCTTTCGGTCGTAGTTTGACGGTGGTATTGGCCGAATTACGACAACGGGATCTGCCACCGGATGCGGTGCGATCTCAGGCTATTGATCTGGCTTACGCTACATTACGCCGTTATTGTCGGGGCGATGTTGAATTGTCATTGCTGCTCGATCGCCCTACCGCAGAAGATGAATTGCGGAGTTTGTTGCGTGTGGCGTTGTGCTGGCTGGAGATGCATCCTGATAAAGCGCACGTGGGGGTTGATCAGGCCGTAGAAGCTGCGGCAACGCTGTCAGGTGGGCGATATCGCGGTTTCGTTAACGCCATTCTGCGCCGTGCGTTACGCGAGCGTGCCGCCTTGGATAAGGCGATAGCAAGTGATGCCGAGGCGGCGTGGCAACATCCCCAGTGGTGGCTGAACCGGTTGCAAAAAGATTGGCCAGATAAATGGCAGGCCATCGCGGACGGTGGTAACCGTAAACCCCCCATGGGTCTGCGCATCAATCCGTTGGCGATAACTCCGAAAGCCTATGTTGAAGCATTAGCAGCGGAAGGTATCGCGCTGCAGCCCCCTGTAGCGGAAGATGGCCCGGAGGCTTTATTGCTGGCCCAGCCGAGACCGGCTGACGCATTGCCGGGGTTTAAGCAGGGACAGGTCGTCATTCAGGATATCGGTGCGCAGCAAGCGGCACGTTTGCTGGATGTACAGCCGGGCATGCGGGTGCTGGACGCCTGTGCCGCCCCGGGCGGTAAATCACTCCATTTGTTACAGTCGGCCGCGGTTGATTTGACCGCTATCGAGGTGGATCCCGAACGGTGCGCAGCCTTGAGGCGCGCGTTAGAGTCTGCGGCTTTACCCAGTGATCGCAGCGTTCAGGTTATTTGTGCTGATGCGGCAGATACGACAAGTACGGCGGCGAGCTGGGCGAAGCGCCCTTTCGATGCCATTCTCCTTGATGCGCCCTGTTCGGGTTCTGGTGTTGCCGGTCGGCACCCCGATGCCAAATGGCTGCGCCGTGAGGACGATGTGTATGCGCTGGCGCGGACCCAGAAACGCCTGCTCAAGGCTTTGTGGCCGTTGCTTAAACCGGGTGGTCGTTTGCTCTATGGGACGTGCTCGGTTTTCGTCCAGGAAAACGACGCACAAGTTGAGACGTTTCTGGCCCAGACGCCCGATGCACAGCAGCTGACCCGGGTTCACCTGCTGCCGGATGCGCGTCATGATGGTTTTTTCTTTGCGCTGTTATGCAAGGTGCTTGTATGACATCACGCCGCCACTTTTTGAGAGTGGGGTGCCTCACCATCCTTGGTTTGATCTTGCCCGTGTCATCGGTTCATGCGGCTGCGGAGATACGGCAGGTGTCGTTGAATCCTACAGAAGATACATGGGTTCTCAATAGTGCCTTCGGGTTGCAACTGTCCGCCTCGCTGACGGATGCGGTGAATCATGGGATTCCATTGGTGTTCCAGATACAGTCACAAATTCGTCGACCCCGTTGGTATTGGGTGGATGAGGCGCTGTTTTCCGGGCATGCGGACCGACGGCTTACCTACAACGCGTTGGTGAGAAACTACCGTGTCACGGAAGGGCAGGATGGGCGTAACTTTCAGAGTTTGCAAGACGCATTGGACTACGTTGCGCGACCAGTGAGTTGGACGGTGCCTGGCGGACGATTACGTGCCGGCGAGCCAGTGGAAATCTTGGTGCGTTTCCGACTCGATCCGGCATTCCTGCCAAAACCATTTCAGGTGGTGTCTTTTGGTGATCGCGATTGGCGACTGGATAGCGACTGGCGCACCACCCGTCTGAATGTGCCGATCATGATGGGGGCGAAGTAATGCGGTTGGCGTTGTTCATCATGTCAATCGTTTCGGTGGCGTTGCTGTTTCTGTTGACGCAAGCTGCATCGAATACGGATTTTTTTGCACGGCACTATTCCTGGCTCGTGGGGTTAAACATCCTCCTTGGCCTTGCGATGGCACTGGTCATCGGTGTGCAGTTATTCCGATTGTGGCGAGATCACCGGCAGCAGGTATTCGGGGCGCGGCTCAAATTTCGTTTAATGCTGATGCTAGCGATAATGGCGCTCGTGCCCGGTGCGCTGATTTACGCAGTATCCGTACAGTTCGTCACCCGGAGTATCGAAAGCTGGTTTGATGTGCGCGTGGAGCAGGCGCTGGAGGCCGGGCTCAACCTAGGTCGTGATGCGCTCGAGGGCATCACAGTGGGTCTGGTATCGACAACGCGGGATGCGGCTGCTGCCATCGCTCAACGAGACCCGTCACAGACGCCAGCAGTATTAAATAAACTGAAACAGGTCACTGGGGCGCAATCGACAACGCTCTTTCAGGTAACGGGTAACCGGATTGACGTTCTCGGCTCTACCCAGCTGCGGACGGATGCACCGGTTTTGCCTTTGCCGGGGCAGGTTGCCGAAGCCCGCAAGAACGGCGCGTTTTCCGTGATCGAAGCGGATGGTACCGGACTGCCCATTCTGCGTGCGCTGGTAACGTTGCCTGCGGCCACCGGGCAGCACGATAATCGACTACTGGAAGTGGTGGTGCCGGTGCCCGCTAAATTGGCCAGTGATTCGGAGGCGGTACAGTCTGTGTATCGCGAGTATCGCGAATTGGAACTGGCGCGAGCCGGTCTCACGCGACTTTATGCGTTGACGCTGACGTTAACGCTTCTACTGGCGTTGGCGGCGGCCTTTAGTGCGGCCTTTATTCTGGCGCGCCGTTTTACGGCGCCACTAACAATTCTCGCTGAAGGCACCCAGGCAGTGGCGGCTGGTGACTTTTCACCAAAGCAAACCGTCGTCAGCCACGATGAACTGGGCATTCTGACGCAGTCTTTTAACCGGATGACGTTCCAACTGCGAGAAGCGCATACGGAAACAGAGCGACACCGGTCAGATCTGGAGCGGGCGCGGGCCTATTTGCAAGAGGTGCTCGATAACCTATCGGCCGGCGTCTTGGCTTTTGACCGGCGCTTTGTCCTTAAAGCGGTAAACGGCGCCGCTAAAACATTGCTGGCTGAAGACTGGGTCGGTCTGATTTCAGAGCCGTTGGAAGGCTGGCCGCGCCAGGAGCAGCTGGCGCGCACGATTCGCGACGGTTTTGCCCGTCATGGCGAAGCCGCTTGGCAGCTAGAAGTTGAACGTCTCTTGCCAGACGGCCGAAAGCAGCAGCTCATGGTGCATGGTTCTGAACTGCCGGAGCAGTCGGGCGGTGGTTACGTTGTTGTGTTTGATGACATTACGGAACTGATCGCGGCGCAACGGGCAACGGCCTGGGGTGAGGTGGCCCGTCGTCTGGCCCATGAAATCAAGAACCCACTGACACCGATTCAACTAGCTGCCGAACGACTCGAACATAAACTGGCTGCTCATTTGCCCGAACCTGATGCCGATATGCTGCAACGATCAACACGTACGATCGTTAATCAGGTGCAGGCCATGAAGCACATGGTGGACAGTTTCCGGGATTACGCCAGATTGCCGCCCGCCAATCTGATGACCTTGGATCTCAACGCATTACTTCAGGAATTACTAGTGTTATATGAAGCTTCGGCAACGCCGATTCGTGCCGAATTGGCAGATGGATTAACGCCCGTTACAGGAGATCCGGCACAACTTCGCCAGATTATTCATAACCTGATTCGCAATGCTCAGGATGCCACAGAGAGCTTGGCGGACGGGCGAATCGATGTCCGTACGCGTCAGCTGGGCAAACAGGTCGAGTTAGTGATTGCGGATACGGGGTCTGGGTTTTCGCCAGAGATCATGGCGAATGCCTTTGAGCCCTATGTGACAACTAAACCGAAGGGCACGGGTCTGGGTCTACCCATCGTTAAAAAAATTATTGAAGAGCATGGTGGCAAGATTACGCTGTCCAATCAACCAACGGGGGGGGCCGAGATCCGCATTATTTTGCAAGCAGCGGATAACGGTAGCCCCTTTGAATCTGAATCACCGAAGTCGGTAGGAGCCTGATATGGCAGAGATACTGGTAGTTGATGACGAAGTAGGTATCCGGGAGCTGCTCTCGGAGATTCTGGCGGATGAAGGCCATAGTGTCATGGTGGCAGAAAATGCCACACGCGCTCGTGAGCTACGTGCATCGCGCCGCCCTGATCTGGTATTGCTTGATATCTGGATGCCGGATGCAGACGGTATTTCTCTCCTCAAGGAGTGGTCGGCGAATGGTTTGCTCACCATGCCTGTCGTGATGATGTCTGGGCATGGCACCATTGATACCGCGGTCGAAGCAACGCGCATTGGTGCGGTGGATTTCCTGGAAAAACCGATTGCGCTGCAGAAGTTGCTGGCCACGGTGAAGAAGTGCCTAAAACCGGACGCATCGACCACCCGCCAGAACTATGCCGTGGACTCGCTGCTGCAAATTGGCCTGCTCAAGAAGTTTGCCCAACGCATTGCCCAGTCAGCCAAACATTCACCCATCCTATTTTTAAGGGGTGCCCAGGGGCTGATCGCCGAAGTTGGTGCACGTAGTCTGCTGGCACCGCATGCGCCGTGGCTGAACCTTTCTCTGGAGAGCCGCGCTATTACGCAGGAGATGCTGGAGCAGCATGCCGGTGGGGTTTTATTCCTGCCCGAGCTTTTTGGTGCGGGTCGTATGACCCAGATGAATCTGAGTTTTGTCCTAGAGCGGCTAGCGAAGTATCGTCTGACGCTGGTGGTGGCGAGTGGGGCATCGGCAGAACAGATCGTGGATAGCGGCGTCGATGTGGCACTTGTGCAAAGGTTGAGTGATGTCTGGATTGGCCTCCCGGCCTTGTCGGAATCGGTGAATGATTTGCCGGAGCTGTTGCCCGCCCTGCTGACATTGCTCTGCGAACAGGGCAATATTCCACACCGCTATATGGCACCGGATGCTTTGAACGTGCTGCGGCAAAAGCATTGGGTTGGTAATGATGGTGGCTGGAGTGCTTTGCTGGGCGCGCTCAAGAACCTGGCATTAAGTGCGCTGGAAGAAACCATTAGTCGGCAGGATGTGGATGCGCTGTTGCAATCGGTGGCCGAACCCGTTGCAGAAAAGTCGACGGATGAGTCCGATGGCTCCCTGGCCGAGTTTTACGAAATGCCATTGAAAGAAGCGCGGGATGCCTTCGAGCGGCTTTATCTCACCTACCACATCGCGCGTAGCAACGGAAACATGACGCGTGTCGCCGAGCAAAGTGGCCTGGAGCGCACGCATTTATACAGAAAATTCAAGCAGCTGGGCATTACGTTGGAGCGTCGCGATAGCGTATCCAACGGGTCCGGCAATTAAGTCATTGGTTATTTTTAGAAGAAACTGGAGTTAACGTGTCTCGTCCTCGTAATGATCTTTTTCTGCGTGCCCTCCTCAAAGAGCCTACCGAAACAACCCCCGTCTGGCTGATGCGCCAGGCAGGTCGTTATTTGCCGGAGTATCGCGAAACGCGTAAACGCGCCGGAAGCTTTTTGGGCCTGTGTAAAAACCCGGCCTATGCCTGTGAAGTCACGCTGCAACCGCTGGCACGTTATGACCTCGATGCGGCTATTCTGTTCTCGGATATTCTGACCGTACCGGATGCGATGGGCTTGGGCCTGTATTTCTCCGAAGGCGAAGGTCCGAAATTTGAGCGCCCGCTACGCGACGAATGGGAGATCCGCAACCTCTGCGTGCCAGATCCGCACGACCAGCTGCGCTATGTCATCGACGCCGTGGCCGAGATTCGTAAAGCACTGGATAACAGCGTACCGCTCATCGGTTTCTCGGGAAGTCCGTGGACGCTGGCGTGTTACATGGTCGAAGGCGGTGCTTCGGATGACTATGCCCGCATCAAATCGATGCTTTACGATCGTCCGGATCTGATGCACAAGATTCTGGAAGTGACCACCGAGTCGGTGATTCAGTATCTGAATGCACAAATCGAAGCAGGTGCACAGGCCGTGATGATTTTTGATTCCTGGGGCGGTACGTTGGCCGAGGCTGCCTTCCATGAGTTTTCACTAAACTACATGAAGCGTATTGTCGCCGGTTTGCATAAAACCTGGGATGGCGAACGCATTCCATCGATTGTCTTTACCAAGGGTGGCGGTCTCTGGCTCGAAGCGCTGGCCGATACCGGTGCCGATGGCTTGGGTCTGGATTGGACGATTGATATTGGTAAGGCGAGAGCCCGGGTAGGTGATCGAGTCGCACTGCAGGGAAATTTGGACCCGACGATTCTGCGAGCCGGTCCGGAAGCGGTTGCCCGCGAAGCGGAAAAAGTGTTGCGTAGCTTTGGCCCGGCGAATACCGGTCATGTATTCAACCTGGGGCACGGTATTTCTCAATTCACCCCGCCGGAGAACGTATCGGTACTCGTGGATACAGTGCATCAGGTGGGCCGTGCCTTGCGTGCAGGTCGCTAACGCCTGATGTTGACGACCCGAGTGCAAGGCTTTCCCGTGGCGGCTTTTCGCCTGTCAAGATGGTCTGCTCGGGTCTGTTACCCACAAAGTTATCCACAACGCATGAACGCCTGTTTATCTATAAATAACAAACGGTTGCATATCTTGTTGGAGAACTCTGTTAAGAAATATCCGCTAACGTGTGGATAACGGGGCGCAGAGAATCCCGGTGAATAAATCCGTTGTAAATCAGGACGTTTTAACGCCACCATACGGACGGCTACGGGTCGCTATAGATGCACCGTTGGCCGCCAGTTTTGATTATCTGGCACCGCCGGATGCCACCCCCGCGGACATCGGTTTACGCGTTGTGGTGCCATTTGGTACCGGGCGTCGTGTTGGCTTGATTTTGGCCGTACTTTCACTGGACGCCGATCTTGACCCAGATGCACCACTAGCGGCGCAATTGAAGGTGGCTGAAACGATTTTGCGTGATCTGCCACCATTGCCAACGGACTGGGTCAACCTTTGCCTGTTTGCGGCCAGCTACTACCAGGCCGCACCGGGAGAGGCGCTGTTACAGGCGATTCCAACGGGTTTGCGCAAACCGGATCCCACCAAACGTCGTGCGCTCAAGCATCCTGAAACGATAGTCGGTCGTGTCGATGCGCGCCCCGTATTGACGGTGGGTCAGGCAGCTGTCGTCGATCAGCTGTCGGCGCGTTTGGAAGGATATTCGGCCAATTTACTTTTTGGGGTCACCGGCTCCGGAAAAACCGAGGTTTATCTTAGACTGATCGAGGTGGCGCTGGCGCGCGATCAACAGGTCCTTTTGCTAGTCCCCGAAATTAACCTCACGCCATTGCTGGAGGCCCGGGTGACCCGGCGTTTTCCAGACGTGCCGGTGGTCAGTCTGCACAGCGAAGTCACTGAAGCGGCACGTGCACGCCACTTTGCGGCGGCGCTGAATGGTGAGGCGCGTATTGTGATCGGGACGCGTTTAGCCGTCTTTACACCAATGCCCGAACTGGGACTGATCATTGTCGACGAAGAGCATGATCCGGCCTACAAGCAGCTCGAGGGCATGCGTTATCACGCCAGAGACCTGGCGGTATGGCGGGCTCGCCAACGTGGCGTGCCGATAGTGCTCGGATCGGCTACGCCCTCACCGGAAAGTTGGGCTAATGTACAAAGTGGCCGCTACCAGCGTCTGGATCTGCCAGAGCGGGCATATGCTGATGCCGTGCTGCCTGAAATCACCCTGCTCGATACCCGGCGATTGACGCTCGACGAAGGGCTCTCCGCAACGCTCCTGGAAGAGTTGGCGCAGGGGCTGGCGGCCGGTGAACAGAGTTTGCTATTCATTAACCGACGTGGCTACGCGCCTGTACTGACTTGTACTGCGTGTGGCTGGATTTCGAATTGTCGCCGCTGTGCAGCACACCGGGTTGTGCATCGTCTGGATCGCACCTTACGCTGCCACCATTGCGGCGATACCTCGCCGATTCCTCGCCAGTGCCCGGATTGCGGAAATGCGGATCTGCGACCTGTAGGTCGGGGTACACAGCGGGTAGAAGAAGCATTGCAGACGCATTTTCCACAGGCTCGCATTTTGCGGGTTGATCGTGACGTTGCCACCACCCGTAAGCAGTGGGAAGCGCTCGAAGCACAAATCAGCTCGCAAAATGTCGATATTCTGGTGGGCACGCAGATGCTGGCCAAAGGCCACGATTTCCCGGCGCTGACCCGTGTGGGGGTGGTGGGTGCGGATGCAGGTCTGTTTGCCGCGGACTGGCGTGCACCGGAACGTCTGTTTGCTCAACTCATGCAGGTGGCTGGCCGTGCCGGGCGAGCCGATCGGCCGGGTCGTGTGATTGTTCAGACCGAACACCCGGAACACCCCCTCTATCAATGTTTGCTGCGGCATGATGTACCGGGGTTCCTAACGCTGGAACTCAGTGAACGACAGCGCGCCGGTTTTCCGCCGTATGCCGCGCAGGCCATAGTGCGCGCCGAAGCCAAACAACTGGAAACTGTCCTCGCCTTCTTGCAGCGAATCCGTTCGCTGATTCCCATAGATCAGCATCCGGAAGTGTTTATCTACGATCCGGTACCAATGCGCATGGTGCGCCTGGCGGGCCGGGAGCGGGCTCAATTGCTGGTTGAGTCGCCCAGTCGCCTGGCGTTGCAGGCATTCCTCAATGACTGGTTGCCACGCATTAGCCAGGGTAAAGGAACAACCCGTGGTCACGCGCCCGGGGGGGTGCGCTGGGGTGTGGAGGTCGATCCTCTAGAGTGCTAGGAGTATGGGTCGTAGCCGGTGCCGTATCTGAGTCTCTAGAGCCGCGCAGCCCCGCGCACACCCGAGCTATCGCCAAAAGCCGGCAGCAGGATTTTCGTCCGTAGCGGCGTTTCCGGCGGTAAAAAGACATGAGCGGGTAGCGCTGCCAGTAGACCTGGAATGAGGCCGGGGCGTTGGGAGACTCCACCGCCCAGCACAATAGCTTCTGGGTCACAGGTATTGATCACCACAGCCAGTGCGCGAGCCAGGCGTTGCGTATGGCGGTCAAGGCACGCCACGGCCGCCGCATTGTTCTGACTGGCGGCAGACACCAGCATCGGTACAGCCGTCGGTGACATGTCACCCGTGCTGCGTTGATAGTCGGCGACCAGAGCAGGGCCAGAAAGCCAGGCTTCGATACACCCGTACTTGCCGCAATAGCAGCGGGGTCCGGGGCGTTCATCTGCGGTTGCTATGGGGAGGGGGTTATGCCCCCATTCGCCGGATAAACCGTTTGGCCCTTGTAACAGCTGGCCGTGAATCACCCAGCCACCACCCACCCCGGTACCGAGAATGACGCCAAACACCGAGCTGCACCGGTGTGCCGCCCCATCGGTTGCCTCGGATAGTGCCAGACAATCCGCATCATTAGCCAGACGAATAGGTCGCTTTAAAAGTGCCTGAAGATCTGCCTGCAAGCGTTGGCCATTCAAGCAGGTTGAATTCGCGTTCCTGATGCAGCCAGTGCCCGGATCTGCCGAACCGGGGTGACCAACGCCAACGCTATTGCACATGATCTGCAGCTCGGATTCGGCACGCTGGATTAGCGTTGCAATCGTTGCCAGGGTAGCCGAGTAATCACCTTGAGGCGTTGCCAAACGCTCACGAAAAAGAAAGTGACCGTCGACCGAAAGGACGGCTGCTTCAACCTTGGTGCCACCGAGATCAATGCCGATCTGCATGTCAGCCTGTGGTTACCGGTAAATCATCTTCCGGCAGACGGCCGGTGTTATGGCGCCACAGTGGGTGCAGGCACAACGTGAGTAAAGACACGAATGCGCCCAGCATGATTACTGCCGCGGGAGCCATGGGCAGCGAGAAACGGGCAATCAGGTATTCGGTGAGCATGGGTGCCAGACCACCGAAAACGCCAACGGCGAGGCTGTAACCAAAAGATAGCCCCGTCACACGTACCTGCTTGGGTAACAGTGTGGCCATGTTGGCGGATAGGGGGCCGAGAAAGAAGCCCTGGCCGATGGCAAGTAGCAAGCCACCGGCCAGCATCGCTGCGATATCACCCGTGCGGAACAGGCTAAACGCCGGCCACGCACCAAGCAACAGTATCAGTGTACCCATGCGGCTCATACGCATACGACCGAAGCGATCGCCTAGGCGGCCACCAGCGACCGATAACAGACTCACCATCAGTAGGCTGAAGAGATTGATGGCCAGGCCCGTAGTCGTGCTGATACCGGTTTGTTGAACCATCCAGGGTACGGCATACATGAAACCGACGAATGACACGATGCCGGTAGCCGTGTTGGCCAGCGCGATGGCAGCCATGGGGTGCCAGTAGCGCCGGAAGGCTTCGCGCACAGGAGACTGCAGCACCTCGTTTTTGTTGAGCACATCCTGGATGAGTGCGCGCCGAGCGGCAACACCAATACCGGTCAGGAAAATGCTGGCGAGGAACGGGAGGCGCCAGCCCCAGTCAGCCATGACGGCTTTACCCAGAACGGTGGTGCACAGGAAGCTGACGGCGGTGCCAAGGAGTAGTCCGCCAAAGGCACCCATCGGGCTGAAACCACCGACAAAACCACGTTGGTTGGGCGGGGCATGCTCGATGAGAAATACAATCGATGAAGAATACTCGCCGCCGACCGAGAGCCCTTGCAGCATGCGGAGCACGATCAGTAATACGGGTGCCCAGAGCCCGATCGTGGCGTAAGTGGGCATCAGGCCGATCAGTAAGGTTGGTATCGCGATCAGCAGCACAGAGAGCTGCAGCGCCGCCTTGCGCCCGATCCGATCACCGATATTGCCAAATAGAATGCCCCCGACCGGGCGCATGATCATGCCGGTGGCAAAGGCGCCATAACTGGCGAGTAGTGCGGCTACCGGATCATGGGTCGGGAAGAAATGCGCGGCAAAATAACCCGCCAAATAGGCGTAGACAATAAAATCGTAGAACTCGATGGCATTACCAACAGCACCCGCGAGCAAGGTTTTGCGCATGCTGCTGGCGCTGGCCATATCAAGCCTCGGTGATGTATTGGCTCAGCGCATGGTTATACGCCGGGCAGATGGCATTGAGGCTGTGGATGGAGATGTTGAGATTTCGGACGATGCCATCCTCCAGACCATAGACCAAGCCGTGAACCGTAATCTCCTGGCCACGCGCCCAGGCGTCGTACATCACCGTGGATTGCGCAAGGTTCAGTACCTGCTCGATCACGTTCAGTTCACATAGCAGGTCGTGACGGCTAGCTTCAGGCGCTGCGTCTAGAATGGCCTGATGCTTCTGGCGCACATCATGAATATGCCGCAACCAGTTGTCGGCCAGACCGATGCGGATGCCATCCAGTGCTGCCTTGACACCGCCGCAACCGTAGTGGCCAACGACCAGAATATGTTTGACGCGTAGCACCTGCACGGCATATTGCACGACAGAAAGACAGTTCAGATCGCTATGCACGACCACGTTGGCGATGTTCCGGTGGACAAAGACTTCGCCGGGTTTCAGGCCCATGATCTGGTTGGCGGGGACGCGAGAATCGGAACAACCGATCCAGAGATACTCAGGCTGCTGAAGTTTGGCGAGATCGCCGAAAAATTCTGGGTTTTCAGCCTGCGTTTTTTCAGACCAGATCCGGTTCTGCTCAAAAAGGGGTTCTAGAACGTGCATGATGTTAATTCTCTGTTTTTATTCACTATAGGGTCTGGGCGTATTATAAAGGAGCTGACAAAACCAGGCTTAATTCCATGGAAAGTAGAAGGGGGCGATATGCTCGTACGTTTTACCTCGCAGGCGACAGCCAATCTCCTCATGTTTGATGATGTGGCGCGTGCACTGCTCAAAGTCGTGGGCAAAGCGCCGACGCAGCGCGGCGTGATCACCGTTGCCGAGATGACACCGGCGATGGCGCATTTGCGCGCAATGGCCGATCAGGAAAAGCGACTCAAAGAGGGTCAGGAAGCGCTGCCTATCCCGGAAGTCGGAATTGAGCCGCATGAACTAATAGGGCTCTCGGTGCGGGCGCAACCCTTTATGAAAATGCTTGAGCAGGCGATGCGGGAGCAGAAAGAGATTGTCTGGGAAGCACCCAAGGATTTTCCGGCGCAAAAATAATGAGACCACCATCCGGTGGCCTCATGGAGCTGCGCCGAAACTTCTGCAATGTACGAGTTTTAGAGAATCGGTGCTAACCAGCGCTTTGCTTCCTCGACCGATAGCCCGCAACGACGGGCCCAATCTTCCAGCTGATCGTTGTCAATCTTGCTCACGGCAAAATAGTGTGCTGCCGGGTGGGCCAGGTAGAAACCCGAGACCGCTGCCGCTGGCCACATTGCGCACGATTCGGTGAGCGTTATACCGGCTCGTTTGGGTACGTCCAGCAAGTCGAATAAGCCGCGTTTGGCGAGGTGGTCCGGGCAGGCCGGATAACCCGGTGCCGGACGGATGCCGCGATAGGCTTCCTTAATCAGTGCGGCGTTATCCAGGTTCTCATCGGCGGCGTAACCCCAGTGCGTCATGCGCACTTCGCGGTGTAGCCACTCGGCAAAGGCTTCCGCCAGGCGATCGGCCAGTGATTTGAGCATGATGGCGTGATAGTCGTCGTGCTCGGCTTCAAAACGTTTAACGTGTGCTTCGATGCCCTCTCCGCAGGAAACGGCAAACCCACCAATCCAGTCCGGCATGGTACCGGTGGCTTGTTTTTCTGCGATAAAGTCAGCTAGGCACCAGTTTGGTTTGCCGGCGGGTCGTTCCTGTTGCTGGCGCAGATTGTGCCAGATCATGCCCACATGCTGACGGGCCTTATCCGTGTAGATTTCGATATCGTCACCGACGCGGTTGGCTGGGAAGAGGCCGAAGACACCCCGTGGTTTCAACCACTGCTCAGCCACGATCTGCTTGAGCATGGTTTGGGCATCGGTATAGACCTGTTTGGCGGTTTCGCCAACGACCTTATCTTCGAGGATGGCCGGGAAGGAACCCGTGAGATCCCAGGTCTGAAAGAAAGGGCTCCAGTCGATGTAAGGCACAAGCGCATCAAGGCTCGGTTCAACAATCTGAATACCGGTTTGCCCGGGCTCGGTCGGCACATAGTCTGCGTGCTCGCCGGAAAAGGCATTGAAGGCATTGGCCTGGGCCGCCTCATGGGTGACCAGCGCAACGCCCTTTTTATTGGCATGTTGCTGACGCACCTTCTCGTAGTCAGCGGCCAATTCAGCGCGGTAGTTAGCGGCCTTTTCCAGGTCGCCGGAGAGGAGGTTCGACACCACGCCAACGGCGCGCGAGGCATCCGGCACGTAAACCACGGGATGATCGTAGTTGGGCGCAATCTTGATGGCCGTGTGCGCGCGACTGGTGGTGGCACCGCCGATCATCAAGGGAATATCAAAGCCCTGACGTGTCATTTCGTTAGCGATGTGGGTCATTTCTTCCAGCGATGGCGTGATCAGGCCAGATAGGCCAATCACCTGGGCTTCGTGCTCGATCGCCGCTTTGAGAATTTGATCACAAGGCACCATCACACCGAGATCGACAACTTCATAGCCATTACAGCCCAGTACCACACCCACGATGTTCTTGCCGATGTCGTGCACGTCACCCTTCACAGTGGCAATCACGATCTTGCCCTTGGCGGCAGCGCCGGAACGGGCCTTTTCTTCCTCGATGAACGGCACCAGGTGCGCTACAGCCTGCTTCATGACGCGAGCCGACTTGACGACTTGCGGCAGGAACATCTTCCCCGCACCAAATAGGTCGCCCACGGTGTTCATGCCGGACATCAGCGGGCCTTCAATCACGGCGAGCGGCGGCTTCCCGTTCGCGGCCAGTGCGGCCCGGCACTCTTCGGTATCGGCAACCACGTATTCCGTGATGCCTTTCACCATGGCATGGCTCAGGCGCTCCTCGACTGGCCAGCTACGCCAGGCGAGGTCCTCAACCTTTTCTTTGGCCGAGCCTTTGACGCTCTGGGCAAACTCAACCAGCGCGTCACCGGCACCGTCATGTTTGTTCAGGACGACATCCTCAACCTTGGCGCGCAGTTCGGGTTCGATTTCGTCATAGACACCGAGCTGGCCGGCGTTGACGATGCCCATTGTCATCCCGGCCTGGATGGCGTGATAAAGGAAGACGGTGTGAATGGCTTCACGAACCGGGTCGTTGCCACGGAACGAGAACGACACGTTCGATACGCCACCCGAGATGGAGGCGTGTGGTAGATGTGCCTTGATCCAGCGGGTGGCTTCGATAAAGTCCACCGCGTAGCCATCGTGTTCAGGAATCCCGGTCGCGATAGCAAAAATGTTCGGGTCGAAGATGATGTCTTCGGGAGGAAAGCCATGGGCAACCAACAGGTTGTAGGCACGTTCGCAGATTTCGACCTTGCGGGCAAAGGTGTCAGCCTGACCTTTTTCATCAAAGGCCATCACGATGACGGCAGCACCATACTGGCGTGCCAGACGGGCCTGGCGCAGGAACTCGGCTTCACCCTCTTTCATCGAGATTGAATTGACAATCCCCTTGCCTTGAATGCACTTGAGGCCGGCTTCAATGACCGACCACTTTGAAGAGTCGATCATGATGGGTACACGCGAGATGTCTGGCTCAGAGGCGATCAGATTTAGGAAGCGCACCATGGCGGCTTCCGAATCCAGCATGGCTTCATCCATGTTGATGTCGATGACTTGGGCACCATTTTCGACTTGCTGACGGGCAACTGCGAGAGCGTCATCGAAGCGGCTTTCCAGAATCATCTTGGCGAAGGCGCGTGAACCGGTCACGTTGGTGCGTTCACCGACGTTCACAAAGAAAGACTCAGGGCCGATTTCGCAGGGTTCCAGGCCGGACAAACGCAAACGATGTGGCACTTCGGTCGGCCGGCGAGGTGATACGCCTGCAACGCCGGTGGCAATGGCGCGGATGTGATCTGGCGTCGTACCGCAGCAGCCGCCCACGATATTGACCAGACCGTGCACAGCCCATTCACGGATATCTTCGGCCAGCATCTCCGGGGTTTCGTCATAACCACCAAAGGCGTTGGGCAGGCCGGCGTTTGGATGTGCCGAAATATAGGTCGGACAAATACGCGACAGCGTTTCGACGTGCTGACGCAGCTCCTTGGCACCCAGCGCACAATTCAGGCCCATCGAGATCGGTCGGGCATGGGCCATTGAGGTCCAGAAGGCCTCGGCCGTCTGGCCGGAGAGTGTGCGACCCGATGCATCGGTGATGGTGCCTGAGATCATGATGGGCCAGCGGCGACCACGTGCTTCGAACACCTTTTCTACGGCCATGACAGCAGCTTTGGCATTCAGCGTGTCAAAGACAGTTTCAATCAGCAGGATGTCGGTGCCACCATCGATGAGGCCGTTGGTAGCTTCGATATAGTTGGTGACCAGCTCATCAAACGTGACATTACGTGCTCCCGGATCATTCACGTCCGGCGAGATGGACGCTGTGCGCGATGTCGGTCCAATCACACCAGCGACGAGCCGGGGTTTGGCCGGATTCTGCGCGGTATATTTGTCACAGGCTGCGCGTGCCAGGGCTGCCCCAGCAACGTTGAGTTCGTAGACGATGTCCTCGAGCTTGTAATCCGATTGCGAAAGACGGGTCGCATTGAAGGTGTTCGTTTCGATGATGTCGGCGCCGGCAGCCAGATACTGCTCGTGAATGCCCTGGATCACATCAGGACGCGTCAGCAGTAAAAGATCGTTATTACCTTTCAGATCATGTGCATGGGTGGCGAAGCGCTCACCCCGGAAATCCGCCTCGGTCAGGCTGTGACGCTGGATCATGGTACCCATGGCACCATCCAGGACAAGCACACGCTCTTTGAGGTGCGACAGAATTTCTTCGGTACGATCAGGTTGTACGGCAGGTTGTGGTGCGTTCATAGACAGCGTCATCTTCAAAAAAAACAAACCCGCCGGTCAGCGGGGCTGTAAGCGGCGGGTGTTCGACATCCCATCGCTTTAGCAGTATTTGTTAACGCGCCCGCAAGCTGAGGAGCTCAAATCGGCGCGTGGAGTAATCCAAGCCATGACGATACGGGTCTGGTGCGCCTACGTCAAGCAAATCAATGGGTTGGAGAAACAAAAAAGACTATGGTTAAAATGCCACGATTATGGCGCGCACCTGGTACCTGGTTCAGAGCAAACCCCGCAACGAAAGCCGGGCTCTGGAGAACCTCGTCCGCCAAGGTTATGAGACCTATCTGCCTTTGATAGAAGTAGAGCGTATCCAGCGGGGCAAGTTGCTCAAGAAGATGGAACCCTTGTTTCCCCGCTACCTGTTCCTGCACCTGGAAGAGGGTAATGATAACTGGGGCCCGATCAGATCGACCCTGGGTGTAGCGGGGATGGTGCGCTTCGGCCAGATGTACGCCACGGTGCCGGACGATGTGATTGATGTGGTTCGTGAGCGAACTCAGGAAGTGAAAAAGTCGCTCTTTACCGCCGGAGATGCGATTCGACTCGTCAGCGGGCCTTTGCTGGGTCTAGAAGGTGTTTTTGAAATTGCCGATGGTGAACAGCGAAGCTTCGTGCTGCTCGAGTTCATGCAGAAACAACAACGAATTTCCGTGGCTACGGCAGATTTGCGCACAGCACTCTAAACGCTAAGCCGCTGGCGGTGATGCACGGGGAGATTACGACAGAAATGCCCGGGTCAGGCCTACCCAGTAAGACACACCGAGTGCAGTAATGTCATCATTAAAGTCGTAATGCGGGTTGTGCAGCGTGCAGCCACCCTCGCCCGGACCGTTGCCCAGCCAGACATAGCAGCCCGGTTTTTCAAGCAGCATATAGGCAAAATCTTCGGCACCCATGGACGGCAATTCGTCGGTAATGACTTGGGTTTCACCAATCAGTCGAGTCGCAACTTCCTGACAGAAGCGCGCCTCCGCTGGAGAGTTCACAGTCGGTGGGTAACGCTGTTCGAAGCGTACCTCTACCTGAGCACCGAAGGTGGCGGCAATCCCCGTGCAGATGTCCTGAATCCGCTTCTCGACGAGTTGCTGGACCGCTGGTTTGAAGGTGCGGATGGTGCCGCGCAGTACGGCG
Organism: Rhodocyclaceae bacterium; assembly: GCA_023253415.1. Lineage (GTDB taxonomy): Bacteria > Pseudomonadota > Gammaproteobacteria > Burkholderiales > Rhodocyclaceae > Fluviibacter. Next base: position 5,202 of record JALRGK010000229.1, on the reverse strand, counting down.
TCTTCCGGAATTACATTCCAGGCATCGCCGGCATGAAACTGCGTGACGGAAACAACGCCGGCATCACAGGGGTGAAGGTTGCGTGATACCACCGTCTGCAACGCTTGAATGATTTGTGTGCCAACCAGAATGGTGTCAACGCCCTGGTGTGGCATGGCGGCATGACAGCCATGGCCGCGAATCAGAATTTCCAGGCCACAGGTACCGGCCATGACTGGCCCGGGCATGATGGCCATCTGGCCGACCGGTAACCCCGGCCAGTTGTGTAGCCCGAACACAGCTTCGACCGGAAATTGTTTGAAGAGACCCTGTTCAATCATGACCCGGGCACCGCCTTCACCTTCTTCGGCGGGTTGGAAAATCAGGACAGCTGTGCCATCGAAATTGCGATGTTCGGCCAGGTAGCGTGCAGCACCCAGTAACATGGCGGTGTGGCCATCATGACCACAGGCATGCATCTTGCCGTTGTGGCGGGAGCGATGCGGAAACTCATTCAGCTCGGGCATGGGTAGTGCATCCATGTCGGCACGAAGGCCGACCATGCGGCTGCTGTTGCCAAGCTTACCTTTGATAACACCGACCACACCCGTGCCCGCCAGACCCCGGTGTACCTCAACGCCATAACCCTCGAGGGCGCGTGCTACCACATCAGCCGTGCGGCTTTCTTCAAAGGCGAGCTCGGGGTGCGCATGAATATCACGGCGAATGGCGGTGATATCCGCCAGATAAGGCAGGTCAAGCATGTGTACGGGCAAAGTCATAGTGCACCTGAGGCAATGCCTCTGTGTTTAATCATCTGTCACCATTATGGCGCATTCCCCAGCTATACTGAACCCATCATGGAACTTGTCGTTATCAGCGGCCTTTCCGGCTCGGGAAAATCTATTGCCCTCGCGGTACTGGAGGACGCGGGGTACTACTGCGTCGATAATCTCCCGGCCGATATGTTGCCGGTTTTAGTGGGGCATCTGCGTCGGGATGGTTATACCCGGATCGGTGTGGCAGTCGACGTGCGCAGTGGCCCGTCCCTGGAAGCTTTGCCGCAAGCCTTGGATGATTTGCGCCGCGATGCCCGGGTCAGCGTGCTGTTTCTCGACGCGAGTGATGAAACGCTGCTGCAGCGTTTTTCGGAGACGCGTCGTGCTCACCCGCTGACCAGTGAAACGATGACGCTCGCCGAAGCGCTACGCCATGAGCGTGCGCTGTTAGAGCCTGTTGCAGAGATGGGGCATCGACTGGATAGCAGTTATTTGAAACCGGCCGTGTTACGTGCCTGGATTCGTGATTTTCTCAAGGTGGATAGCCAGGATGGACTGACATTGGTGTTTGAATCATTCGGTTTCAAACATGGTGTGCCGCGCGATGCGGATCTGATGTTCGATGTACGTTGCCTGCCGAATCCGCACTACGATCCGGTGCTACGACCGTTGACAGGCAAGGACGCGCCGGTAGCGGCTTTCCTCGAAGCACAGCCTGATGCGGTGAAATTGCGCGAAGACATTGCCCGTTTTGTTAAAGACTGGTTGCCTAAATATGGACATGACAATCGCTCCTATCTGACGGTTGCTATTGGTTGCACCGGTGGACAGCATCGTTCGGTATGGATCACCGAATGGTTGGCGACACAGTTTGCTCATCGACCTGATGTATTGGTGCGTCATCGTGAATTGGCCCCGCCTGCTGAAACAACTACTACGCCCCGGTGATCTACTAGTCTTGCTAGTCTGTGTTGCTGGTTGGCTGGGGCTCTCCGTCTCGCTGTGGCAAGCCGGCCCGGCCGCAGAGGCGCAGGTTCGACGCGATGGTCTACTGGTAGCGGCATATCCGTTGAGCGAGGCACGCACAGTCACGGTATCGGGTCCTTTAGGTTCGACGGTGATCCGGATCGAGTCCGGGCGGGCGCGAGTGGTGAGTGACCCTGGGCCGCGTCAATACTGTGTTAAGCAGGGCTGGCTGACGCGCCCCGGCGAAATGGCGCTTTGTGCACCGAACCACATCAGCCTGTCGCTGACGGGTGGTCAATCCACGTACGAGTCGATGGCTTATTGATGCGTACGCTGATCCTGACGCCGGATGATCACCGGATTGCCCGTTTGACGGCGGCAGCTATTGCGATTGCCCTGGTGGAATCGGCCGTGCCCAGCCCTTTACCCGGTGTAAAGCCGGGGTTGGCGAACATTGTGACGCTGCTGGTACTGCTGCGCTATGATTGGGGAACGGCAGCTTGGGTAACCCTGCTGCGTGTCCTGGCAGTCAGTATGTTGGTTGGCCAGTTTCTCGCACCGGGCTTTATCCTCTCATTAAGCGGCGCTTTGGCATCTTTGCTGCTCTTGTTTCTAGCGACACCTTGGGTGCGCTCAGTCTCGACATGGTTTGGGCCGGTGACCCTGTCGGTGTTGGCGGCCATAGCGCACACGATGGCGCAGTTGCTGGTTGTCCGGCTATGGCTCGTGCCCAGCCCAGGCGTCTGGGTGCTGGCACCGGTATTTTTGGGCGCAGCGCTGTTTTTTGGTACGCTGAATGGCCTGATCGTTGCCTGGCTGACACAGCCGGCAGATTCTGATAAAAAACTGATCGCGAAACCTTTGTCATGACACTCCCGATAACTCGACCCCATGTGACCCCTGCGCGTGTTTGCCTGGCCTGGACGGGTGCCTCTGGCTTACCTTATGGCTTGCGTCTTTTGGATTGCCTGTTGTCAGCAGGTGTCACGGTCGAACTGATTTATTCGCAAGCCGCTCAGGTGGTGGCTAAGCAAGAGCTGGAGATGCGTTTGCCCTCATCGCCGGAAGAGGCTGCTTCGTTATTGCAAGAACGTTTTCCGGGGCGCTCGGGTCAGTTGCGTGTCTATGGGCGGGACGCCTGGTTCTCGCCGGTCGCCTCTGGTTCAAACCCGCCGGATGCGATGGTGGTCTGCCCCTGCTCCATGGGGACTCTGGCTAGTATCGCTGCCGGGCTGGCGGATAATCTGATTGAGCGTGCTGCCGATGTCGTACTCAAAGAACGCCGTACCCTCATTGTTGTGCCTAGAGAAACGCCCTTCTCGGTGATTCATCTAGAAAACATGCTGCGTCTGGCGCAAGCGGGTGCTGTAATTGTGCCGCCGTCACCGGGATTCTATGAGCATCCGCAAAGCGTGGCTGACCTAGTGGATTTCGTTGTCGCCAGAATCCTGGATCAGTTACATGTACCGCATACATTGGGTCAACGCTGGGGCGGTACTGTTTAGGTTTCCGCAACGAGTAATTTGCGCCACGGGGTTGGCAGCGCCAGATCTTCAGCTTCTGTGAGTGGGTAAGCGTCGAGCTCGCGATGCGGGTTTCTGGCTGTGGGTGACTCCGTGGCCCGGATGCGATAACGGGTTACCTCGGCTTGTAGTTCAAAGTGCGTAAACTTATGGCGTACTTGCCGGGTATCCAGTTTCTGAGCGTTGCGGGGGAGCTCGACGCTGTCGGCATCCGGCAGGCTGAGCAAGCCCCCCCAGATACCGCAGGCCTGACGGCGCTCTAACCAGACGTGGCTGTCATCACGGATGAGCCAGACCTGTGATGATCGTACTGGCAGCGTTGGTCGTGTTTTACGATGCGGCAGCTCGCTGACACGGTCAGTCTGATACGCCTCGCAGAAGTCCACCATTGGGCATCTGTCACATTGGGCCTTGGTCCGGGTGCAGCACGTGGCGCCCAAATCCATGAGGCCTTGCGTGTAGGCTTCGACATCTTTGGACGGTAGTAAGGTTTCGGCCAGTTGCCAGAGTTGTCGATCGACGGCGGTGGCTGTTGGAATGCCCGTGATGCCGAACACCCGGCACAACACCCGTTTGACATTGCCATCCAGGATGGCGGCGCGTTGTCCGAAGGCGAATGCGCTAATGGCGGCGGCTGTCGATCGACCGATGCCGGGCAATTCTGCTAACTGAACCGAGTTATCGGGAAAGTGTGCCTGATGCTTGTTGACAATCACCTGGGCACAGGCGTGCAAGTTGCGGGCCCTGGCGTAGTAACCCAGACCTGCCCAAAGTGCGAGTACATCCGATAGCGGTGCAGTGGCCAGGGCGGAGACGGTTGGAAAGCGCTCCAGAAAGCGGTGGTAATAAGGAATCACCGTTTGCACCTGGGTCTGCTGCAGCATGATTTCAGAAAGCCAGATCCGGTAAGGGTCACGGGTCTTTTGCCAGGGTAGATCATGCCGACCATGCTTTTTTTGCCAGCGCACGAGCGCCCCGGCAAATTTCTTGAGACCCGCGATGTTGGTCGTCAGCTCAACAGCACAATCGGCGGGGGTAGCTGGGGCATTGATGGGCTTGCGCATGGGTTGTGATGGGAACGGTATAATCTGCGCCCATCCTAACGTATTACATCCGAATCGGCATGATCCGAACCCCGTGTCCCCCAGAGACGATTAATCCAGAGCCCTTTCCTTTTGAGCAGACAGGCTCAACAGGAGACATGCAGCGTGATTTTCGCCAGGCATTGGGTCGCTTTCCAACAGGAGTGGCGGTGGTGACGGCGCTAGATGCTAATGGCCTAGCCGTGGGTCTGACGATCAGTTCATTTAATACCGTGTCACTGGATCCCGCACTGATCGTCTGGAGTCTGCAGCTCAGCTCCCGCCATCTTGCTGTTTTCGAGACCACATCATCTTACGCCATCAACATTCTGTCGCAGGAACAGGCCGAGATTTCGAATCTGTTCGCGTCATCGCTAGATCACCCTTTTGATGCCGTCGCTTGGGCGCCAGGGCTGGCTGGGGTGCCATTGTTGGCCGGTTGCTGTGCCTGGTTCGAGGTGGATAACTTCCAGCAACTGGATGGTGGTGACCATCGGCTTTATCTGGGCAATGTCAAACGCTTCGCGGCAGATCCTGTGCCTCGTCCACTCGTGTTTCATGACGGTGGTTATGCCTCGTTGAGTGCATTGCACACCCGGTAAACAAAAGGTCTGACGCCATTGTGATGACGCAGACTAGCCCGCCTCGCCTATTTCTCGTTTTGGGCGATCAGTTGCATCCGGATCCGCATCCATTGATGTCGCATGCGTCACCCCATGATTTTGTGTTGATGGCCGAAGTGCCCGACGAGTCGACGCATGTCTGGAGCCACAGAGCGAGAACAGCGCTGTTTTTCTCGGCGATGCGACATTTCGCCGAGCGGCATCAAGCGGCTGGCCGTGTTATTAACTATTGGCGCATTGGAACGCATGC
>JALRGK010000122.1 GCA_023253415.1 Rhodocyclaceae bacterium | reverse complement strand
GCCGATGCGCTCGGCGATGCGCTGATGGAAGCCGGCGCGTTGTCGGTCACCGTCGAGGATGCCGATGCTGGCACCCCGGAAGAAACCCCCCAGTACGGCGAGCCTGGCATGGCAACCCAGCTGGTCTGGGCCCGCTCTGTGCTGTCTGCGCTGTTCGATGCCGACCAGCCGGTTGCGGAGATTGTCGATCAATGCGCCAAAGCACTAGGCGTCGAGGCCGCACTCACCATTGAAGCCGTTCCGGAAACCGACTGGGTGCGCGCCACCCAGGCGCAGTTCGACCCAATCCCGATTGGTGGCCCCCTCTGGATTGTGCCCACCTGGCACACACCGCCGGAAGCGGATGCGATTAATCTGGTGCTGGACCCGGGACTGGCCTTTGGTACCGGCAGCCACCCAACGACCCGTATGTGTTTGCAATGGTTGGTGCGCGAACGCCCAACGGGCTCCATACTCGATTACGGCTGCGGCTCCGGCATTCTGGCCATTGCTGCCGCCAAACTGGGGGCTCGCGAAGTTGTTGGTGTGGATATTGATCCACAGGCCGTGCGTTCGGCCCATGATAATGCCGATGCCAATGCTGTGACCGCCGCGTTCTTCGATGCCAGCGACACGCTGCCCACACCTTACGATACGCAAAAATACGATGTGGTTCTGGCGAACATTCTCGCCAACCCGCTACGCGTGCTGGCACCGGCGCTGATCGCGCGCCTCAAACCGGGCGCATCACTGGTGCTGGCCGGCCTACTGGCCGAACAGGCTGAAGAACTCATCGGTATTTACAGCCCCTGGCTGCAGATGCAGGTTGGCGACACCCAGGAAGGCTGGAGCCTGCTAGTCGGCAACCTACCGCAATAACCCTTACGCATACTCGTTGCAAAGACTGATCATGAAAAAAACCCTGATCTGCGGCTCGCTCGCTTACGACAACATCATGGTGTTCAACGGTCGTTTCCGTGAACAGATTCTGCCGGAGCAGATTCATATTCTGAACGTGGCCTTTCTGGTGCCGGAAATGCGCCGCGAGTTCGGCGGCTGTGCCGGCAACATCGCTTACGCGCTGCACAGTCTTGGTGGCAACGCGGAGATCATGGCGACGGTGGGCGAAGATGGCATTCCCTATCTGGACCGCCTGGATGCCCAGGGGCTTTCCCGCAAACACGTACGCAAGGTACCCGGTACCTTTACGGCTCAAGCCTTCATCACCACCGACATGGATGACAACCAGATCACGGCGTTCCACCCGGGCGCTATGGGCCAGGCCCACCAGAACGAGGTCGGCCATGCCGAAAATATTGGCCTGGGTATCGTAGCGCCGGATGGCCGTGACGCCATGATCGAGCACGCCCGCCAGTTTGCGGCGGCCAATATTCCGTTCATATTCGACCCGGGTCAGGGCCTGCCGATGTTTGATGGCGAGGACCTGAAGCAGTTTCTGTCACTGGCCACTTATGCCTGTGTCAACGATTACGAAGCCCAGATGCTCTGTGACCGCACCGGCCAAACGCTGGAACAGCTGGCAGAAAACGTAGCGGCTCTCATCG
>JALRGK010000068.1 GCA_023253415.1 Rhodocyclaceae bacterium | reverse complement strand
ATCGGTGTGCCACAGGCGGCGGCTTCAATCAGATTCTGACCGCCAAAGGGTAAGAGGCTGCCACCAATAAGGGCAATGTCGGCCATGCTGTAATAGGCCACCATTTCGCCCATGGAGTCGCCAAGCCAAACCTCAAGGGGTTCTTCGGGCAATCCAGTACTGCGTCGGCCTAGTGTAAAACCAGCCCGCTGCACTTGTTCGGCGATGGCCTCGAATCGTTGCGGATGCCTGGGTACCAGCACCAGTAAAGGCATGCGGGTCGGGTCAGAGCATCGCCTGCACAAGAGTCGGTGTGCATCGAGGATGATGGCTTCTTCGCCTTCGCGGGTACTTGCCGCTAACCAGACCGGACGCTTGCTGCCAAGCGTGTGGCGCCAGGTCTTCCCCAATGCCTGCAGGCCCGGGTCAATACGGATATCAAATTTGAGGTTGCCGGTCACGGCAATGTCTTTGACACCCAGGGTGCACAGGCGGTTGGCATCTTCCGGTGTCTGGGCACCAACGGCCGAGAGTGCCGAGAGGACGGGGCGAATCAGTTGAGCAAAGCGGGCGTAACGTTTTGCAGAGCGTGCCGACAGCCGCGCGTTAATCAGCAGGACGGGGATGTGTCGATGGCGGCTGCGCAAAATCAGGTTGGGCCAGATTTCCGTTTCCATCAGCAAACCGACGCTGGGTTGAACCCGGGTTAAGAAGCGATCAACGGCGCCGGTCAGGTCGTAGGGGACATACGCGATCAGGACACGCGGGTCCGGAAAAAGCATCGTACTGGTTGCCCGGCCAGTGGGGGTCATGTGCGTCAGGAGAACACGATGCCCGGGGTATTGAGCCAGTAGTGCACGTACCAGAGGCTCCGCTGCGCGTGTTTCACCGACAGAGACGGCATGCAGCCAGATAATCGGATCGCCAGCGGGAACGTTAATAAAACCGAATCGTTCTGCGATGTGCGCCCGATAACCCGGCTGTTTGCGACCTCGCCACCAAAGGCGCACCAGTGCGAACGGCACAATCACTGTGAGCAGAACTCGGTAGAACCAGGGGGCAGCTGTAGGCACGGCAGTGATTAGCTTCATGCCGGTAGATAACCCCAGGCTTTGAGTTGGCCAGTAATGTCGGATACCGGGGGGCAGCTATCCAGGTGGCCGAAGGTTTCACGCAAGCCCAGGCCAAAACCACCAGCGAGGGCGGGGTCCGTATCGGTGAAGATGGCAATGGTCGGAACTTCGAGGGCGCACGCAATATGAGTGAACCCTGTATCGACACCCAGGCACAGCCGCGCCTTGGCAAGTCGCTCGGTCAGCTGAGTCAGGCTGGGACGGTAGAGCACTTCGCCCGCTGGATCTTTGCCAGTGCCGCTTGTTGCGGCGATGCCGGCCGCAATCCTTTGCGAGCGGGCCGCTTCAATCTCGTTGCCGGCTGTGAATACGGGCACGAGCCCGGCTTTGCGCAGTTGTTGTCCAACGGCAATCCAGTGGTCTTCCGGCCAGAGCTTTTTGTCGCGGCTGGTATTGGTGAAGAGAAATGCCTCATTGCCTGGTTGCAACGGAAAGCGCTCATGCAACCCGAAATCCAGGGGTAGTTCGGTCAGTTGATCGGCGTAGCCCAGCGCCGTAGCGGCGATGGTGCGGTAGCGCTCAACGGCGTGCAGGGCATAGGGCACGGGCAGCGGGTGGTTAAGCAGTAAGCCGGATAAAGGCTCTCGTGCTTCGCGCCAGTTCTGGCCATAAACGGGGCCATGAGCAATGCGCCCGAGCAGCACGCTGCGTACCAGACCCTGGGTGTCGATGATGGCGTCATAGCGCTCCGTACGCAGCGCGCCCAGTGCCAGGCTGATTTCAGACCAGGTGTTGCCCGAAAGCAACTGTTTACGCCAACGGCGAATCGCAACCGGGATCACTCGGCGTACACCCGTGTGCCAGCCGGGAATTTCGGCAAACGGGGCTTCGACGCACCAATCGACCAACGCGCCCGGAAACACACGGCGCATGTCGCTGACCACGGCCAGATTGTGCAGGACATCGCCGAGCGACGACGTTTTCATCAACAGAAAACGGGGCGGATCGGAAAGACCGGGCTGCATTAGTGATAATCTCGCGACATGGTCTCATTATAGCTGTCTGTGTTGCTTCCTATGTCCGAGAAATTACCGCTTTCCCTGGTGCTGATTACTTGTAATGCCGCGGCCCGTTTACGGGACGTTCTGGCATCCGTGCCCTTTGCCGACGAAATCATTCTGGTGGATTCCGGCAGCACGGATGACACCGCAGCCATTGCGACAACATTTGGGGCCCAAGTCGTACACCAGGGGTGGATGGGATTCGGACCGCAAAAATCGCATGCGGTCAGCCTGGCGCGTCACGACTGGGTGCTATGTCTCGATGCCGATGAAGCACTGTCACCCCAATTGGCGAATAGCATCCGCGGTGTCTTTGGCAAGGGCGTGCCGGACTACCCGGTGTATCGCTTCGCCCGTTGCAATGTGTTTATGGGTCGCCCGCTCAAGCATGGCGAGGGTTACCCGGACTACAACACCCGTCTTTTTCGCAAGGACAGCGCCCGTTGGTCAGACGATATCGTGCATGAGCATGTCTTGAGTGATATGCCGCCCCGCACATTGGAAGGCGATCTGTTGCATTACAGTGCCGATGATCTCAAGATCTATCTGGATAAGCAGAACCGCTACACCAGTCTGGCCGCTGAAAAAGCCCTGGCACGAGGAGAAACCGCGCCTCTGGTCCGGATGCTGCTGTCACCGCTCACGCGCTTTGTGAAATTCTGGCTGGTGCGTGGTGGTTGGCGGGATGGCTTGCCCGGCTTTGTGCATATCGTCATTGGCTGTCAGAACAGCTTCATGAAATACGTGAAACTGCGGGAATTTCGACGTCAGGCCGGTCAGGAATAAAGCGCGTTCTCGATCACGTCATGTAACGCATGGGCGAGTTGTTTGCGCCCCTGGTTTCCCAACGAGGGGTCTATTCGGACAGGCTCGCCGATGATCAGCCGCACGACCAGTTCGCGTGCCGACAGGATGGCGCAGAAACAGTGCCACAACGATGTGTCGCCAGCGTAAGCTGGCAGCAGTGAGCGGTTACCCATCACGTCTTCATAACTCAAGGCGACGGGCGTTACAGGCACGTTGGCATCGATAGCCGGCTGCAGTAACGCCCCGTGAAACGGATGCAGGTGGGTGCCGTCTGTCGTCGTGCCTTCGGGAAAGACGGCAAGCCAGTTGCCGGATGCCAGCCGCGTTGCCATGCTACGTCCGATCGTGTGCGCATGACCGCGACTGCCACGCTGCAGGAAGATGGTTTCGTTGTAGCGTGCGAGTGTGCCAATGATCGGCCAGTGGATCACATCGTCTTTCGATACAAAAGCGACCGGTGTGAGGGCGTTGACCGCGAAAATATCAATCCAGCTGACATGGTTAGCGGCGATTAGGCCGGGCTGCTCAGGTAGTTTGCCAACGATTTCCAACCGAAAAGCAAAGAGCGCCAATAGCTTCCGAGACCAGCGGTAGCGCACGGAGCGGCGACGGTCCAGGGGCAAAAAGGGAAAGATCACGCCAACCCACAGCAAGCCACCGAGCAGATGCGTGACAACGCGCGCACCGCGTGCGAAGCGAACGAGCTTCGGTGTCGGTGCAACGATCATCATGCGTTAGGGTGTTTAAAGCGGTTCGCCGAATGCTGCTTCGAAGCGCTTGGCAACGTGTGCGAAATCGACCTGGTAGTTCTGTGGGCCGGCATGGGCAATTTTGATGGACCCCATGAGCGATGCCAGACGGCCGGCTTTCTGCCAGTCGTAGCCATTGGCCAGACCGAAGAGCAGGCCGCCCCGGAAGGCGTCGCCACAACCCGTCGGGTCAATGATGGCATCCGGTTGCACGGTTTCAATATCGATGCGCTGACCACCGGTAAAGATCCAGGCGCCTTCGCCGCCCCGGGTGACGATCAGGGCAGCCACATTTTCAGCGAGTTGCTCCAGTGTCTGGCCGGTACGCTCGCAGAGCATCTGGGCTTCATAGTCATTCACACAGGCATAAGTCGCCAGTGACAGGAACTGTTTCAGGTCATTGCCGTCAAACATTGGCAGGCCCTGACCCGGGTCGAAAATGAACGGGATATTGGCCGCCGCAAATTGGCGGGCGTGTTCGATCATGGCATCCCGTCCGTCCGGTGCCACGATACCCAGACCAATGTTTTCGGCATGGCCGACTTCGTTCTGGTGGGCCTGACCCATGGCGCCGGGGTGGAACGCCGTGATCTGGTTATCGTCCATGTCCGTGGTGATGAACGCCTGTGCCGTAAACGTGCCGGC
>JALRGK010000052.1 GCA_023253415.1 Rhodocyclaceae bacterium | reverse complement strand
AAGCACCGGGAAAAACAGCAAAGACGTGAAGACCCTCAAAGCGGCAGTTGCGGATAAGAAATCCGGCAAACCTTCGACGTCTGCAAAAAGCACAAAAACCACGGAGCCGGCCAAACCATCAGGTAACAGCACTAAGCCTTCTAGCAAGCCGGTGAATAAAAGTGGTGACAGCAAAGCCGGTAGCAAGAACAACGGGAAATCCGGCAAATCCTAACAGGCCAGTTGCTCACCTTTAATCGATACGCGGTACAGACGCCAGCAAGGTCTGGGTATAAAGATGCTGCGGTTGGGTCAAGACCTGTTGCGTTGTGCCAGACTCGACGAGTTGCCCCGCCTGCATCACCAGCACACGATCCGCCAGATAGCGCACAACGCCAAAATTGTGGGTAATAAACAGGTAGGCCATACCGGTTTCTGCCTGCAGTTTTTTGAGCAGGTTGAGAATCTGCGCCTGGACAGACACATCCAGCGCCGAGGTGGGCTCGTCGCAGATCAGCACTTTCGGTGACACTGCCAGCGCCCGCGCAATCGCGATGCGCTGTCGCTGACCACCAGAAAACTCATGAGGGAAACGAGCCAGCGCTTCCGGTGGCAGACCCACGCGATCCAGCAGACGGATCAGGGCGGTTCGATCATAGTCGGCGGCAGGTAAGCCCAGTGCTTTGGGCCCTTCGGCCAGAACCTGACTGATCCGCTGCCGCGGGTCAAGGGAGGCAAATGGATCCTGAAACACCATCTGCACATCGCGGCGCCATCCCTTGGTCGGTCGTGAGCCATGACCCACGATGGATACCCCGTTCAGCGTGACCTGGCCAGACTCGCTCTCAATCAACCGGAGAATGGCTTTGGCGGTGGTCGTTTTGCCGCAACCGGATTCCCCTACAATGGCCAGTGTTTCACCGGCATGGAGCACGAAATTCAACTGATCAACGATTGGTCGAGGCTGTTGGTCGACTTTTCCGGAAACACGCTGACGCAACGCGGACAAAAGTCCCCGACGGATCGGCGCATACCGAACCACCAGGCCCTCGACCTGTAAAACCGGCGGATGCATGTGGGCCCGGGGTTGAGACCCCTCCTGGGATTGATCTACTGGTTCGGTCCGAACAACCTCATCACCAACACGCCAACAACGTGCAAAATGTGTCGCAGCTATCACCGAGATATCGCGCGAGGGTAAACGTACCCAGGGCGGTGCCTCTTCTTGACAGTGTGCCTCTGCCATCTGGCAACGGGGTGCAAAACGACAGGCCATGGGCCATGAACCCAGTGGCGGCACACGGCCGGATAACTGGGCTAAAGGTTGACCGGGCGGGGCACGTTCGGGTAATGCCGCCAGCAAGGCACGGGTATAAGGGTGCGACGGATGTTTCAATACGTCGGCTACAGCACCTGTTTCGACAATCTGCCCGGCATACATGATGGCAACACGGTCGGCCCGTGCCGCAACCACGGCCAGATCATGCGTGATCAACAGCACGCCCATCTGCCGCTCGCGCTGTAGTGACTGAATCAGATCCAGAATCTGCGACTGTAGGGTGACATCCAGCGCGGTTGTCGGTTCGTCTGCCAGCAAGATATCCGGATTCCCGGCCAGCGCCATAGCAATCATAGCGCGCTGCTTCATGCCACCCGACAACTCGAACGGGTACGCTTTAGCGGCACGTTCGGGATCCGGCAAACCCACCTGCCCCAACAAGGTAAGCACTTCTGTATGAAGGGTGTTGGCGGGCAAATCCCGATGCAGCGTAAGGACTTCGGCGATCTGCGCCCCAACACGCATCACCGGATTCAGGCTGGTGGCCGGCTCCTGGAAAATCATGGCCAAACGACGACCCCGAATCTGCCGCATCCGGTCTTCACTGGTACGCAAGAGATTTTCGGCACGTTGCCCCGGCTCGGTGCCCGACAAGAGCACCTCACCTGCTTGGAAACGGGCTGGCCCTGGTAACAAACGCATGAGCGCAAGCGCCGTCAGCGATTTACCACACCCAGATTCACCGAGTAATGCCAGCGTTTCACCCGCATGAAGCTCGAAACTGATATCCGACAAGGCATCAACCGTGCTAAACGCAGCCGGGCCCGGACACTGCCGGCGGAAACCCAGCGCGAGATGACGCACCTGGAGCAATGGCTGGCTCATGATTGAGACTCCGACTTCGGATCCAGGGCATCTCGGACGGCATCCGCCAGTAAGTTTGCTGCCAGCACCAGCAACACCATGAATAGAAAGGCTGCCGTCAGAGACCACCAGACGACCGGCTCGCGCGACAACTCCATCCGGGCATTATTGATCATGAGACCAAAACTGAACATGGTCGGGTCTACACCGATACCGATATAAGACAACACCGCCTCGGCCAGAACCAGCGTAGAAAACTCCATGACCAGGGTAATCAGAATAATCGGAAAGACATTCGGCAGGATATGGCGCAACAGGATCTGGCCGGCACCAACCCCAAAGGCACGAGCAGCCTGAACATACTCGTATTCACGCATCTTCAGCGCCTCACCACGGAGCAAGCGGGCAATCCCCGTCCAGCTGGTCATGCCGAGTATGATGCATAAAGCGAGTAGTCGCACATCCCCCCGCTCTACCGCTGTAGCAAACCATTCCGGATGATTGTCAATCATCACCTGAATACTAAGCACGGCCGCTGCAATCAGCAGCACCCCGGGAATGGCACTGACGGTGGTATAAACATACTGAATCGCATCATCCACCTTTCCGCGGAAATAACCGGCTGACAACCCCAGGATAACGCCAATCGGTAAGGTGACCAGGGTTGGCACCAGTCCGATGATGAGTGCAGTTCGCAAACTTTTGAGAACTTGATAGAGCACATCCTGGCCGACCTTATCGGTACCGAAGACATGGAAGTTGGTGCTTAGGCCGGCAAACATCCCACCAACCATCAATACGGTCGCCAGACTATAGGAGACCCAGCGCCAGGCCGACGCACGAACTCCTTTGGACGGAGCCTGCTGGCCGAGCAACCTCACGACGAAATGCACAGTAAGCCAGAGGAGGAGAAAAACCAGGCCACCACCCAGCGCGCCTGCAGCAGCCCGGTAGGCAATGTCAGACCAGTAGTCCGCGGCAGATACCGGCCCAGGTGGAAAACTCGCCCCAGCCACACGCAAGCGTGGTGCTATCCGGCGCACCTCAACCGTGCCGTCCGGCAGCGTGACAGTCACCGGTTCTAGTGCCGACAGGTTGATAGCCAAAGGTGCCGAATAGGTTTTTTCATGGGTCTTGCGCAAATCGTTCAGCATCAGATCCAGCACCGACCGAACCTCAACACTGTAACGCACGGGCGCATGGGCACTGGTTTGTGGCAGCGGCTCACGCAGATGAATGGAATCGATCAACGCAAAGCAGGCTGCGACCGCCAGCACCACGGCCGACACCACGGCAAGACGTTGCCGGAATACGCGCTGCCATACAGCCCGTTGTAACGGTGAACGGAGAACCGCGGCAAGCGCTACCAGAAATAACGCAAATAAGCCCCAGAGCAACACATCGGTAGCTAACCAGACCCAGAGGCTCTGATGCAGTGTCATCAAGAAGTCCTGCATGCTTACCCGCCCTATTTCAACCGGATCCGAGGATCAACGAGCGTATACGATAGATCGGTCAGGATCAGACCGACGAGGTACAGCACCGACCCCAGAAACACCATCGCCCGCACGACCGCGAAATCCTGTGCGGCAATTGCGTCAATGGTGTAACTCCCCAATCCGGGAATCCCGAAAAAAGATTCCAGGAGTAGCGATCCCATGAAGAGCGAGGGAATCACCACAACCACCCCGGTCAGAATCGGAATCAGGCCATTACGAAGCACATGGCGAAATAACACCGCGGCATCCGACAGACCTTTAGCCCTTGCCGTACGCACATAGTCTTTGGCAATTTCTTCGAGAAACAGCGTCCGATACCAACGGGTTGAGCCACCCACCCCGGCTACCACAGCCACCAACACAGGCAGGATCAGGAAATGCCAAGCGACCAGCGGATTACTGGAATAGCCGGAAATAGGTACCAGCTGTAACACACGGGCAAATAGAAACTGGCCGCCGATAATAAAGAACAGTGACGAAATCGACATCAGACCGACACAGATGACGACCCCCGTGCGGTCCAGCCAGGTGCCCCGGAAAAGGACGAGGAATAGCGCCAGACTCACCGTAAGCCCCAAGCCTATGACGAACGTGGGGACGGCGATCGCCAGCGATGGCCCCATGCGCTCCCGTATTTCCTGACCGATTTCACGACCATCCTCACTACGACCGAAATCGCCGGCAAATAGCCGCGCAGATTTCTCGAAGAAAATAGTCTGGGTGACCTGATTCAGCCCATGGGCGGATTCATTGATAAAGAGGGGTTTGTCATAACCCCGCTCCGCTTTCCACTGCTGGATAGCCTCCGGCGTGACCCGTTTCACCCCCAGTTGCATACGTGCCATGTCATCCGGGCTATTGACCATGAAAAACAAGGCGAATGTAATCAGATTCACGCCGATGAGTATCGGCAACGCGTAAAAAATTCGGCGTAACAGATAGCCCGTCATCAGCGTTTCCTCACTGGTTGACCAAACGCATCCAGCCCGGACCTCGCGCGATACGACTTGAGTGCCGGCCACAGGAGCAGCACCAGGCCGCCGAGCATAAGCAGGAAAGGCCAGCGCAGCGGCTCATTCCACTGCGCACGCAACTCGGCACGACGCTTCGCATCAATTCGCTGGTATTTGAGCGTATTGTTGGCCACATTGTTCGGCTTCAGGTTATGCAACCAGCCCTGGCGCAGAACGTAGGATTTGGGATAGAACCAATAGACCCAGGGTGCGTCTTCACGAACAATTTTGAGCATATTATTGATCACAGCCTGGCGTTCGGGCCCATTAGGCATGTTTTTCATCTGACGGAATAATCGGTCGAATTCCGGATTCTGGTAATTGGCCGAGTTTTCACCGCCATGAGCAACCTTGCCTTCGGGCCCATACAACAGAAATAAAAAGTTTTCGGGATCCGGATAATCCGCATTCCAACCCATAAAGAAGAGCTGGGCGCTGCCCTTGCGCAACTTTTCCTGGAATCGGTTGAAATCGGTGCTGCGAACGACCAGTTGGATACCTAACTGATTGAGCTGACGCGCCATCCAATCCATGGTGGCCTTGTCGCCCAATCCACCCGAGGTGGTATCGAGATTCAACACCAGTGGCTGCCCCGTTTGTGCATCCCGGCCATCCGGCCAACCTGCTTTGATGAGCAAAGCCTTCGCCTCATCCAATGGGCGCCGGTGAGCCCCACCGTCTTTCCATTGATAGACCACCGGATTGATACCGGCTTCACCTTCCTGATAACCAAAGATGCCGGGTGGAATCGGCCCCATGGCCGGCTGACCACGACCATTCAGGAAGATCGAGATGAACTCTTCCTGGTCCAGAACCATCGAAAGCGCCTGCCGCAGGTAGCGTGCACGTTGCTGTTCTTGTGACGTTTTACCGCCAACAACCGGATCTGTCAGATTGAAACCCATGTAGTAGATCGAGGTACGAACCGATGTTTGCAGGGCAATCCCCTGCTCGGCCATTGACTGCGATACATTCACATCGCCATTGATGTTGACGCGTACGGCCTGATCAAAGCTATCGGACGAAATGCCGGACAGATCGTAATATCCCTGCAGAAACTTGTTCCAGTAGGGCAGACTTTCTTTCTCACGGCTGTACACGACACCATCCAGCAGCGGCAATGGCGCGCCACAATCTTTCAACAGACCCGCTGGCGCATCAGCAGCTTCTCCGGTGCACGGATAACGCTCACCATGAAAGTTCGGATTCCTTTCCAGCATAATCCGGGCGTTGGGGTTATTGTGCGTCATCATGAAGGGCCCGGTGCCTACCGGCCAATTATCGATACTGACATTGCCCGAACGCAAAGCGGGTTGTCCATAAAACTGGTCAACTTCCCGCGGCACAGGCGCAAAAAAGTTCATGGCCAGCCAGTAGGTAAATTGCGGGTACTTGCCGACCAGTGTGATTTCCAGCGTCTGGTCATCGATCGCTATCGCACCCGGGAATTCCAGGGTATCCAGGTCAATCCAGGCCCCCGGATTCGCCTGCGCCGCATTTTTGATCGCGGCGGAGAGCGCCTTCAAACCGAGAATATGCTCTGCCATCGTGCCATAAATCGGAGAGTGCACCGCCGGATTGGCCAACCGTTTGATTTGATAAACATAATCCTGCGCCTTGAGCATCTGGGTGGCAGGATCAGGCAAAGCCATTGGGCCCATCGGGGTTTGCAACGCACGTGCCTGCCCGGCCGACAACGCCATATAACGTAACCTGCCCGCGTCATCCCGGCTGAATGCCGGATGCGGCTGATACTGGATTCCAGGCCTGATTTTGAGCCGGTAAACCGTGCGCGACACCAGGTCCGGATTAGCGGCATCGCTTAAAAGACGGCCAGATTGATCGTAAAACCGAACCTGTGGCATTTCGGCCAAGGTCGTTGGTATCAGGGTATAGGGCCGTTGCAGATAGTGATACTGGAGTGGCGGCTCGTAAATCTGGGCAATAAATCCGATTTCGCTATCGGTATAGGAAACCGCTGGATCGAGGTGTTTGGGACGCTCTGCAAAGGCACTGTAAAGGCGATTGGCTCCCCGTTCGGCTGCAGGATAGGGGTCATTCCACTCGCTGCCGCACCCCGTCAACAGTAGCGCTGCGCCTAACAAAGCGCAAGAAAGTCGGCAAACCGTGGAAAATGACCATGAAACCATGTGCACAAGTCTAACTGATCTGGCCCCGCTTCGAAGTATAATAAAGCCTTATTCATTACCGGGTCTTGCCGCTAGGCGGCGTTCAAGGAGTCAACATGGGTTTTCTAGCGGGCAAGCGCATTCTGATCACGGGTCTGTTATCCAAGCATTCCATCGCCTACGGCATCGCCAAAGCCTGTCACCGTGAAGGTGCCAGCCTGGCATTCACCTATCAGAACGAGCGTTTTGTGGATCGCGTCAGCAAATTCGCCGACGAATTCGACAGCAAGCTGGTTTTCCCCTGTGATGTGAGCAATGACCAGGAAATTGACACCCTTTTCGTCAAACTCGGTGAACACTGGGACGGCTTAGATGGTCTGGTTCACTCCATCGCCTATGCCCCCGCCGAAGCACTGGGTGGTGACTTCCTCGATGGCATCTCGCGCGAAGCCTTCAAAATCGCTCACGATGTGTCGTCGTTCAGCTTCCCGGCGCTGGCCAAAGCTGCACGCCCCTTGCTGCTGAAAGGCAACAATCCGGCACTCGTCGCCCTCACCTATCTGGGTGCTGAACGCGTTATGCCGAATTACAACCTGATGGGTCTGGCCAAAGCCAGCCTGGAAGCGGCAACGCGCTACATGGCCTACCACATGGGTCCGCAAAACATCCGTGTCAATGCCATTTCGGCCGGCCCGATCAAAACACTGGCGGCTTCCGGTATTGGCGACTTCGGTAAATTGCTGTCGCACAACGCCCGTGTGGCACCGCTACGTCGTAACGTGACCATTGAAGAAGTCGGCAATGTGGCTGCCTTCATGCTGTCGGATCTGGCCAGCGGCATCACCGGTGAAATCACTTATGTGGATTCGGGCTTTAACATCACGGCCCTGGGCACCGAAGAAGTCTGATTCCAAATCGGATTCTCCTATCCAGCAATAAAAAAGCCAGGGAATCCCTGGCTTTTTTATTTGAACGGAAGCCTATTACTTTTCTGCCTCTGCTCGTTTAGCCACTTTGACCGGGTGACGATCCCGCAAGGCCACCATCAGACTCACCACATCGGCCTGCTGCACACTCTGCTGGTACGCCGCCGCAATCTGGGCACGTTTTTCATCGGATAGTTTGCTACCGGCACGTACTGCCGAGACCTTGAACAGCACATAGCCTTCGGCACCCGCCTGCCCCCCGGTATAGGCCGGGAGTTTGGCGGCATCAACCCCCGAGACC
>JALRGK010000227.1 GCA_023253415.1 Rhodocyclaceae bacterium | reverse complement strand
TGAGTGCGCGGATGGGCCAGCGACCTCCCTTCATAGAGGGAGCGAAGCAGGTCAGAGACACTATTGAACGTCCGCTACCGGGAAGATGCTTGACCGTCCGCAACTGGCCGTTTGCACGCACAAGCCATCCTCCCCCACAGCAGCCATTCTCGTGCAGGCAGAACATATGACTCCGATCAAAAACCAAGGAGTCAAAGATGGAAACCATCAATAAACGCGAAGCTTGGAACAAAGGGAAGCTAGTCGGCCAGAAGCCACCACTCAAGCCCAAGGACATCTGGGCCATCCGCATCTACCTCCAGAATGGGCATGCTGTCCGCGACCTTGCCATGTTCAACTTGGCCATCGACAGCAAGTTGCGGGGCTGCGATCTCGTCAGCCTGCGGGTACGCGACATTACCCACGGAAACCAGGTGCTATCTCGCGCCATGGTGATCCAGAGAAAAACACAGCGGCCAGTACAGTTCGAGCTGACAGAACCGACGAGGGCGTCGGTGTCTGCCTGGCTGGAAAAGTCTCACCTACGAGGCGATCAGTTCCTGTTTCCGAGCAGGGTTGCAAAGTCGCCCCATGTCTCGACTCGCCAATATGCTCGGATCGTGCACCATTGGGTCGAATCTGCCGGCTTGGACTCGTCGGCCTATGGTACACATTCCATGCGGAGAACCAAGGCTACCCTGATTTACAAGCGCACGAAAAACCTGCGGGCCGTTCAGTTACTACTTGGCCATTCCAAGCTGGAGAGCACCGTTCGCTATCTCGGCATCGAGGTAGACGATGCGCTGGAAATTTCGGAGCAAACTGAAATCTAGCTAGGCATTGCGGCTGCGCGAGCCAATCACCCGTGCGGCCGCTTTCTGGCATCTTGCCGTATTCGTGCAATCGGCCAGGAGCGGAAGTTCATCCTGAACCAACGAAATGGTTGCTTTCTAAAGTTTTGCAGACACTCATTGGGTTGACAGCCTTGCTCCGACCCTACCGGCCAACCAAAGGCACCCAAGAGAAATCATTCAATGCAGTCAGGCTCTCTTCAGGGTTCTGGTCAGAACGCAAGGCGAAAGAACTGAAACCGCATCTGCTTAGAAAATAAATCTGATCCCTGAGTACGTCGCCCGTTGCGCGCAACTCTCCGGTATAGCCCAAACGATCACGCAACATTTTTCCATGGGAATAACCCCGACCATCGGTAAAAACCGGGAACTGCACAGCGATAATCGGCAATGTCTGGACGATGGAGATCAGCGATTCTGGATCATCATCCGGCCACAACCAGACGCCAACCTTGTGCCCCTGCTCGGCCAAGGTTTCGCCGTCAGTTTGCCATAACGGCATGGTCAGAACGAGATGCTGCCCTGGCAACGCAGTGGCAGCATTCAATGCTTCATCGTCAGAAATCATTCGCCACGAGTCTGTTGCGACGATACCGTTCAAGTTAATGAGTGCTGCCATCTTTTGCTCCATAAACGCCCGTTTTGAAAGGCTCCACACCAATGCGGGAAAACGTGTCAATAAAGATCTCATCCTCATGCCGATTAGCGATATACACGCCAATAATCCTCTCGATGACATCAGGAATGTCATTTGCGGCGAATGATGGCCCAATAACCTTTCCAATATGTGAGGCATTTCCCTCTCGACCACCCAGCGTGATCTGATACCACTCTTCGTTGTTCTTATCGACGCCGAGAATCCCGATGTGACCAATATGGTGGTGCCCGCATGAATTGACGCATCCAGAGATATTCAATTCCAGGGGACCAAGATCGAACAAATAATCCAAGTCATCAAAGCGCTTCTGGATAGCAACAGCAACGGGAATCGACTTAGCATTTGCCAGAGAGCAGAAATCACCCCCCGGGCAGCAGACCACGTCAGTCAGCAAGCCGATGTTGGGCGTAGCCAATCCCTCCGCCGCAGCTAGATTCCACAGCTCGTAGAGCTTGCTGCGAGGCACATGAGGCAGAAGGAGATTTTGCTCATGGGTAACGCGCACTTCACCCAAGCTGAATCGATCAGCTAATTCGGCCACGAAATCCATTTGCCTTGCGGTGGCGTCACCTGGCGGCACACCTGCTTTCTTCAAAGACAAGGTCACTATCGCGTAGTCCGGGTGTTGGTGGTTCGAGATATTCTGTTTTTTCCAGCGATTGAACTCGCGCTGGAGATTCAGGGATCCGGAATCGCCCAATTCACCATACAGCGAATCGCCTTCACCTAGCCTCTGATATGCCGGTTTCTCAAAAAATTTTGTCATGGCGGAAATTGCTTCCGCTTTAATGGTTCCGGGTCCACCACGAAGATGCTGCCACTCGGCGTTAACCTCTTTGGCAAATCCTTCAACGGTTAAGTCCTTAACCAGAATTTTGATGCGCGCTTTGTATTTGTTGTCCCGGCGACCATGACGGTTATATACCCGCAGAATGGCATCGAAGTAATTCAGCAATTCTTCTTTAGGTAAAAACGTGTTGACGCTTTGTGCGAGCATGGGTGTCCGCCCCATGCCACCCCCGACAAAGATTTCAAACCCATCCTCACCAGATTCTGAACGTTTGGCACGCACACCAATGTCGTAAAAGCGAACTGCGGCGCGATCCTCCGCCCCGCCGGCGAAAGCAATTTTGAACTTGCGGGGTAGGAACATGAATTCCGGCGCAAGCGTGGACCATTGCCGAGCGATTTCGCAATACGGCCGCGTATCAAAGATTTCATCTTCGCCAACGCCAGCAAATGAATCGCAGGTGATGTTACGAATGCAATTGCCCGAGGTCTGGATCGCGTGCATCTGTACAGTTGCAAGTTCGGCCAAAATATCCGGTGCCTCATTGAGACGTACCCAATTGAACTGGATATTGCATCGGGTCGTAAAGTGTCCGTAACCTCGATCGTAAGTACGAGCGATGTGCGCCAGCATCCGCATTTGCCGACTTGAGAGCAGTCCATAGGGAATGGCAATACGCAGCATCGGTGAATGTCGCTGCACATACAGGCCGTTTTGTAAGCGCAACGGACGGAAGTCGTCTTCGCTGAGACGTCCGCTTAAAAAGCGCTCCGTCTGCCCTCGAAACTGTGCAACCCGGTCATCGACCAGCTTCTGATCAACGTCGTTGTAAAGATACATGGCGAAATCCAATGGGAATTATCAATGCGTTGGTCGCAGTACATCACCTCAAGGTTAATAGGAACAGGTTCAGAATGGCGCTTATTTGATAGGTACAGATTCACCATGGCTGATACCATTACCCCATGAGCCGCTATCAACAACTCGCCGAGCAAACTGAAGCCCTAATCCTTAATGGCGTACTGCGTCCCGGTGACCGGCTTCCTTCCGTGCGACAAGCGTGCCGTATTCACGATGTGAGCCCTATTACCGTGACCCAGGCCTACTACATCCTTGAAGGCCGGGGACTCATCGAGGCGCGACCAAAATCTGGTTACTTTGTGCGCGCCCGGTTAGGCCAGAACCTGTCCGAACCTGAAATGACACACCCAGTAGGTGGATCCACACAACTACAGGTAAGTGATTTCATTTTTCAGATACTGGATAGTG
The DNA here is from genome assembly GCA_023253415.1 of Rhodocyclaceae bacterium. Lineage (GTDB taxonomy): Bacteria > Pseudomonadota > Gammaproteobacteria > Burkholderiales > Rhodocyclaceae > Fluviibacter. The sequence goes on along the minus strand of JALRGK010000227.1, from coordinate 212 downwards.
TTCGTGATCCTTCCGTGGTGCCACTGGGCTCCAGCTTTCCCAGCCCGTTTCTTTACCCGCTCGACAAACTCGGTCGATTTTTAGCAACCGCAGCCCGCAAGTTCGACCCATTGGCCACTGTGACAGATCTGCCCCCTGGTAATGAGGAACTGCGGCGACAACTGGCTTTGCGCTACCTGACTCAAGGGGCAACGGTTTCTCCACAGGAAATT
>JALRGK010000156.1 GCA_023253415.1 Rhodocyclaceae bacterium | reverse complement strand
ACCGGCCACAAAAAACCCGCCAACAGGCGGGTTTATGCAATTGGGATGGGGGGTTGTGCCGGGCTCGAACCGCCGACATTCTGCGTGTAAGGCAGACGCTCTACCAACTGAGCTAACGACCCTTCCTGAAGCAGGCGATATTTTACCAGATCAGGATCGATCTTGCAGCTGTTGCCGTTGTGAACGGTTGAGCGCCGATTCCAGCTCCGTAATCCGCTCCAGCAGTCGGAAACCCAGCGCCAGGGCATGCACATCCAGATTAAGTTCGAGATCTTCCCGAATGCGGCGCAAACGGCGCGCCAAGGTCATGGCTTCGCTGTCAAACGACCAGTCTTGCACGCTGTGGCCTGATGGCTTAAGTACGCCGACCTCCACGAGCGCAACAACATCGCCCTGGCTCAAGCCGGCAACCCGGGTAAACTCGGTCACAGTCAGCCAGCTGGCTTCGAAAGTGGTGATTTGTTCTGTCATAGCCAATCTCAAGCGCGTTATTTTGCGCGATGCGCTTCGGCCACAAAATGGCCGCGCGGGTTAAAGGTGGATGCTTCGGCCAGCTGCTGATAGAGCGCTTTCTCGGCATCATTCATTTCTGTCGGTGTGGCGATCTGCACGATGACGTAGAGATCGCCCTGCCCCTCTTTGGGCTTGGGCAGACCACGACCCGCCAGGCGCAATTTGCGGCCGGCCGGGGTACCGGCAGGAATCTTCATGCGTACCGTCGCATCCAGCGTTGGCACATCGATCTCGGCGCCCAGCGCCGCTTCCCAAGGTGTGACGGGCAAATCCAGGAACAGGTCATGGCCGTCGGCACGGAATAAAGGATGCGGGTGTAGTGCAATGTTCAGGTACAGATCGCCGTTCGGGCCACCGTTGAAGCCTTTGCCGCCTTTACCGGGTAACCGCATTTTCTGGCCATCGGTGGCACCTTTGGGAATACGGGCCTTGAATACTTGTGGCACACGGTGCACACGGCCGTTAGCGTCATATTCGGGCATCTCGAGATTAAGCTCGAGCATGGTCCCCTTAGCCGCTTCATCCAGCGAGATATGGGCGGTGACTTCGAAGTCCTGCCCCGGTGCCTGATAGCTCGGGCCACCTGCGTGTGTACCCCGACCGGTGCCCCCATGCGCACGGGCGCGCCCCATCTGGGCAAAGAGTTCGGAGAGATCAACGTCTTCGAAGCCGGCGCCTTCAAAGCCACCCGCACCGAAGCCACCACCGCCGAATCCACCGGCACCCCCATGGGTTTGGTTAAATCCGCCTTGGGCATACTGCTCCCATCCCGGTGGTGGCCGGAACTGCTCGCCCGGGTTATGACGACCGAGCTGGTCATAGGCCTTGCGAAGCTCGGGGTCTTTGAGCGTCTTGTACGCTTCGTTGACCTCTTTGAACTTCTCTTCACCTTCCGGATCTTTAGAGATATCGGGATGGTATTTGTGGGCGAGTTTTTTGAACGCCTTTTTGATCTCATCGGCCGACGCATCGCGGGCGACGCCGAGAATCTCGTAGTAATCCTTGAATTTCATGCCTGATGTCTTCTCGTTGTTTGCATTATTTGGCTGCGTTTATTGTAGCCATATTGGGCCAAACCAACAGAAATCAAGGTGACATAAAGCAACATGCCGGTGAGGCGAACCTGACCGGCATGCGGATGACTACTGTGACCGCGAATTAACGACCGCGACCACCTGCGTTGGTGTGACCGGAGGTTTTGCTGAAAGTCTTGCCACCCGGTTTGGCAAAGGTCTTGCCCGCCGGTTTGCTGAACGACTTGCCTGCCGGCTTGTCAGAACGGCCTTCCGAACGTGGCTTATCACTAAACTTGCCGCCAGCTGGTTTGTCACCCCATGGCTTGCTGCCGCTGAAAGACTTGCCGCCTGCGCCCGAGCGGGGTTTGTCATTGCGATCACCGAAACCACGGGGCTTGTCACCACCGAAGTTGCGCGGCTTGTCGTCAAAGCTACGAGGTTTGTCGTTGTAGGTACGCGGACGGTCGTCGAACGAACGGGCCGGACGATCTTCGAACGAACGCGGCGGACGGTCACCAAATTCACGCGGTTTTCTGTCGCCACCGAATTCACCACGCGGGCTGTCCGAACGCTTTTCCCAGCTGCCCGAACGGCCGCCACCACCACTGCGACCATGGCCACCGAAGGCACCACGACCACCGCCACTCGGGCGACCACGGCCTTCACCACGGCCACCAAAGCCTCGCTCGGGACGCTCCGGCGTCTTCGGCTCCAGACCCGGTACCACGGCTACGGGGATACGCTGATCGGTCAGTGCTTCGATGGTACGCACTTTCATGCGATCACGATGTTCGGCAAAGGTAATGGCTTTACCGGTACGACCGGCACGGCCGGTACGGCCGATACGGTGCACGTAGTCTTCAGCCTTCATCGGCAAGCCGAAGTTGAAAACGTGCGTAATGGTGGGCACGTCGATACCGCGGGCAGCGACGTCGGTCGCCACGAGAACTCGTACATGGCCGCTACGTAGCTGCTTCAGACGATGGGCACGCACCTTCTGTGGCATCGCGCCATGCAGCGCTGCAACGGCGTGGCCCTGCTCGGCCAGCGCATCGGCCAGACGGTCGGTTTCTACCTGAGTGCTGGCGAAGACAACCGCTTGCTCCAGTTCGGCATCACGCAGGTAATGATCCAGCAGCTTTTCTTTGTGAATCATGTTGTCGGCCCAGTGCAGCGATTGCGTGATCTGGGTATGACGATCCGAGGCACTGGCCAGTTCGAGGCGCCCCGGGTTCTTCATCATGCGGGCAGCCAGCGACATAATGCGCGGTGCGAATGTGGCCGAGAACATGAGGGTTTGCTCACGCTTCTGGCACAGATGGTTAATGTCTTCCAGATCTTCGGCAAAGCCCAGATCCAGCATGCGGTCGGCTTCATCAACCACCAGAGTCTTTACATCCGCCAGATGAATCTGACGACGCTGCGCCAAATCGAGCAGACGACCCGGCGTTGCAACGACCAAAAGCGCACCCCGCAGGCCCGCCATTTGCTTGCCGTAGGGCATACCGCCCATCACGGTGGCCACGCGGATGCCTTTGCTGTTCTTGAGTAGGTCAATCGCATCCTGCGCGACCTGTTGTGCCAGCTCACGCGTGGGGCAAAGGATGAGACCCGCCGGGCCAATC
>JALRGK010000138.1 GCA_023253415.1 Rhodocyclaceae bacterium | reverse complement strand
GCCAGCTTGCCATTGTTCAAGGTCTGTCGAAGTATCAAAGGAGTAATCAGTGCGGCCATGCAGAGTATATAGACCTACACTGCATCTTGTGGTAGCCATACACTCCATGCACAAGTGCAGTACAACATTTCATCGTCAGGTGACGCAGAACGGCATCGTTGAACTTGAAGGCGTGCTCGAGTTCAGCCAGGGTTTCACCGTTACATTCGATGTTCATCAGAACGTAGTGGGCTTTGTGCACCTTGTTGATCGGGTAAGCCATCTGACGGCGGCCCCAGTCTTCCAGGCGGTGAATCACACCATTCTGGCCAGTGATCAGCGTTTTGTAACGCTCTACCATCGCCGGCACCTGTTCGGACTGATCCGGGTGGACGATGAATACGATTTCGTAATGACGCATGTAGACTCCTTTTGGCTAATACCCCCCGCCATGCGAATTGCGGTGGGGCAAGGTGGAAAACCCGAGATTCTATAGCAGAATCAGGATCAAAGCCAGTCCGACTCGGTTTTGCCACTGCCCTGGAGCGCCTTTTGCACAACGCCACGGGTCAGGTCAGGCGCAAAGTCTTCGATAAAGTCATATTCAAAGCGGCGCAGTAGCGTACCTCGGCGGATGCCGACATAGGTGGTGTTGACCGGGAAGAGATGGCGCGCCCGGATCTCGCGCAGCCCGGAGAGCGAATCCCGTTGTGAATCAAAGGCATGCTCAGCGATGATGCCGACGCCCATGCCAAGACCGACATAGGTTTTGATCACGTCGGCATCCAGGGCGTCGAGGACGATGCGGGGCGATAGGCCCAGCCGTTCAAATACCGCGTCAATCCGGATACGACCGGCCACGCCCCGGACATACGTAATGAGTGGGTAGGCCGCCACATCGGCCAAGTTGACTTCGGCCTTGGCGAGCAAGGGATGCCCGGCAGGCACAACCAGGGCATGGTGCCACTGCCGGCAGGGCAATGCGACGACGCCCGGGGCGTCTTTGAGGGCTTCGGTGGCAATGGCCAGATCCACATCCCCACGGACCAGCCATTCACCAAACTGATCGGGCATTCCCTGATGCAGGGTCAGGGTGACTTCCGGATACCGTTCTCTGAAGTGAGATACCGCTTCAGGCAGTGCATAGCGGGCCTGGGTGTGGGTGGTGGCGATGACCAGGGAGCCATGCTGGCCATGGGTGTAGTCATCTACATAGCGCTTGAGGTTGTCGGTTTCGGCCAGAATACGCTTGGCATGGGCCAGCACCTGGGCGCCCGCCTCGGTGACCCCGGTCAGGCGTTTACCCACCCGTTCGAAGAGGGTAATGCCCAGATCATTTTCCAGTTGCTTGATCTGTTTGGAAACGCCCGGCTGGGAGGTAAAAAGCGCTTCGGCCGCGTCCGATACGTTATAGCCGCGCTGAGCCACTTCAACAAGATAACGGAGCTGTTGCAAGGTCATGATGTTACCAGCCTCTAAATTACCAAAAGTTATAGCATTCTAACCATATATTCTTTTACGTTGCATTAGCGCACTGCTAGGATGGCCACCTTATTCGATTATTGCAGCGCACAGCATGGACTTTCTGTACACCGTTTCGGGCTTTTTTGTCGGTCTCATCGTCGGTATGACGGGAGTGGGCGGCGGCTCGCTGATGACGCCCCTGCTCGTGCTGATTTTCGGGGTGTCTCCGGCGACGGCGGTTGGTACGGATCTGCTCTATGCCGCACTGACCAAAGCCGGCGGCACCGTGGCACACGGCCGTAAAGGTCATGTGGACTGGCAGATTGTCGGCCGGCTGGGCGCGGGCAGCATTCCAGCCGCAGCTATTACCCTGTACGTACTGGCGCAGTTGCCAGGTCACGGCAAGGAAGTCGGTCACATCATGGCGGTGGCACTGGGATTTGCGCTGTTTCTGACGGCTGGCGCCATCTTTCTACGTGACAAGCTGCTGCGTTACGCCCGCAAACACGAAGATTCATTCATTCAGCGCCATGTCGGCAGCGTCACTGTTCTGGTGGGCGCGATTCTGGGCGTACTGGTGACGATATCTTCCGTTGGTGCCGGTGCACTGGGCGTTACGGCGCTGTTTTTCCTGTACCCGCGCATTGGTACCCTTAAAATTGTGGCGAGTGACATTGCCCATGCCGTACCGCTCACTGCCGTGGCCGGTGTCGGCCACTGGTATCTGGGCAGCGTAGACTTTAATCTGCTCGGTGCCCTGCTGCTGGGTTCGCTTCCGGGTATCTGGGTGGGCAGTCATATTGCCAGCAAGGTGCCGGAGAAGTTTTTGCGTAGCCTGCTGGCCACGATGCTGATCATCATTGGCACCAAGCTCGTGCTGTCCTGATTCACTCATTACAAAATACCGCCCAAAGAGATAAGACATGTACCGTTACGACGATTATGACCGCGCGATGGTGAACGCCCGCGTAGCCCAGTTCCGTGACCAGACGAACCGCTGGCAAGCCGGCGAACTCAGCGATGAAGAATTCCGCCCGCTGCGCTTGCAGAATGGCCTGTATATGCAGCGCCATGCACCGATGCTGCGGATTGCTGTGCCTTACGGCATGATCTCGTCGGTGCAACTGCGTGTCCTAGGCGCGATCGCCCGCGAAGAAGACAAGGGCTATGCCCACTTCACAACGCGCCACAATCTGCAATACAACTGGATTCCAATGGATCGCGTGCCGGACGTACTGGAACGTCTGGCGAACGTGGAAATGCATGCCATCCAGACGTCGGGTAACTGTATTCGGAATGTGACCAGCGACCAGTTCGCCGGTATCGCCCCGGACGAAGTGGTCGACACGCGTCCGCTCGCTGAAATCATCCGCCAGTGGAGCACCTTCCATCCGGAATTCGCTTTCCTGCCGCGCAAGTTCAAGATTGCCGTGCATGGCGCCCAGCGTGATCGCGCCGTGGTACAGGTGCACGACATCGGTCTGCATCTCTATCGCGATGATAAAGGCGAAGTACTCGCCCGCGTCTGGGTTGGTGGCGGCCTGGGCCGTACGCCGATTCTGGGTGAAGTGATTCACGATGCCCTGCCCTGGCGTCACCTGCTCTCGTATATGGAAGCAATCATCCGCGTCTATAACCTGGAAGGCCGCCGCGATAACCCGTACAAGGCCCGTATCAAGATTCTGGTGAAGGCGCTGGGCATTGACGAGTTTCGCCGCAAGGTCGATGCCGAGTGGGCCAATCTCAAAGATGGCCCGGCCACGATTACCGATGCCGAACTGGCCCGCGTGTCCGCCTACTTCGTAGACCCCGCCTATGCACAGCTGCCGGCCACCGATGCCGGTTTTGAAGCCCGCCTGAACAGCGACAAAGCCTTTGCCCGCTGGGTGCAGCAGAACGTGCATCCGCACCGCGTACCGGGCTACCGCGCCGTCACGCTGTCGCTCAAGAAGAAAGGCCTGGCCCCGGGCGACATTACCGATACGCAGATGGAAGCCGTTGCTGATCTGGCCGACGCCTATAGCTTTGGCGAAGTGCGCTCGACGCATGAGCAGAACCTGGTGCTGTCGGATGTCGAACTCGGCAACCTGCC
>JALRGK010000118.1 GCA_023253415.1 Rhodocyclaceae bacterium | reverse complement strand
CGAACTCCGTGCTGGCCGTATGGTCGTGCTGGTTGACGAAGAAGATCGCGAAAACGAAGGCGATCTGGTACTGGCCGCCGATCATGTCACCCCCGAAGCCATTAATTTCATGGCGCGATTCGGCCGTGGGCTGATCTGCCTGACGTTGACCGAACAGCGCTGTCAGCAGCTCGGTCTCAACCAGATGGCGCGTGACAACAAAGCCCAGTTCGGTACCGCGTTTACCGTATCGATTGAAGCGGCTGAAGGCGTCACCACGGGGATCTCGGCACATGATCGCGCCCGCACGATTCAGGCGGCCGTTGCCACCGATGCCAAGCCAACGGATATCGTTCAGCCCGGCCATATTTTCCCGATCATGGCCCGACCGGGTGGCGTACTTGTGCGTGCCGGCCATACGGAAGCCGGCTGTGACCTGGCCGCACTGGCCGGGCTAAGCCCGGCTTCGGTAATTTGCGAAATCATGAGCGAAGACGGCTCCATGGCGCGTTTGCCCGAACTGCGTGAATTCGCTGCCGAGCACGGTCTGAAGATCGGTACCATTGCCGATCTGATTCATTACCGCAGCCAGCACGAAACCCTGGTGTCGCGTGCCGCTTCACGGACGCTTGAAACGCGCCACGGGAAGTTCACGTTGCACACCTACGCCGACAAAACTTCGGACGAAGTACATCTGGCACTGGTCAAAGGCCAGCCGGAGCCCCAACAGGAAACGCTGGTGCGCGTACATGTACCACTTTCTGTGCTGGATTTTCTGACGCCGGAAACAACGGGGCACAGCATCATGCTGGACGATGCAATGGCTGCCATTGGCGCAGCCGAACAAGGCGTCCTCGTCATGTTGCATAAGCCACTTAGCGGTCAAGAACTGTTGCAAGCCTTAAGTACAGAACCACAAGCACGGCACCGTAAATGGGATCCCTTGCTGCATGGTATCGGCGCCCAGATTCTGCGAGATCTAGGCGTGCACAAGATGCGCCTACTCTCGAGCCCGCAGCGGATTCCCGCCATGACGGGTTTTGATCTCGAAATCACCGGCTTCCAGCTGCCCGATGGCAGCCGGAATGACCTGACAACCTAGGATTCACCATGACCCGCTATCAGGAATACCCCATCAATGAAAATGGTAACGGCCTGCGCATTGGTATCGCCGTCGCCCGCTTTAATCAGGACGTCTGTGACGGTTTACTGTCAGGTGCCATCAATGAGTTGCATCGCCTGGGCGTACGTGGCGAGGACATTACGGTGTGCAGCGTTCCCGGTGCATTGGAGATTCCGCTGGTCCTGCAAACACTCGCTGACGAAGAAACAACGCCTTATGATGCGCTGATTGCGCTCGGCGCCGTGATTCGTGGTGAAACGTACCATTTTGAAGTGGTCAGCAATGACAGCTGCCGCGCTGTGATGGATGTACAACTGACCACAGGTGTTCCCATCGCCAACGGTATCCTAACCACGGAAAATGACGATCAGGCACTGGTTCGGATGCACGAAAAAGGTGCTGACTGCGCCCGCTGCGCCGTTGAAATGGCACGCCTACACGCCTGCATTCGTAGTGGCAACCAACCTCAGCCCGTAGGAGCCTGATCATGACACACGCAAACGCCAAGCCGGCAAACGGCCCCAAGCCTGCACGCCGGCGTGCACGCGAAGCCGCCATGCAAGCGCTTTACGGCTGGCAGGTGGGCGGCCAGGATTTGGCTGCCTGTGAGACAGCGCTCCATGAAATTGAAGGCTTTAGCCAGCTACGCAACCTGGAGCAACAATTTGCTATTGGGTTACTGCGTGGCTGCATTGCCCATCAGGCAGCACTGCGTGAACAGATCACCCCATTGCTAGACCGCCCGTTTGAAGAGCTCTCCCCGGTCGAGGCGTGCATCCTGTTGATCGGTGCGCACGAAATGGCGAACAGCCCGGAAACGCCACTGCGTGTGGTGCTCAACGAGGCGATCGAGCTCGCTAAAACCTTTGGTGGCACCGACGGCCACAAATTCGTCAATGGCGTTCTGGATCGATTGGCGCCCACGCTGCGCCCGCTAGAAAGCAACCGCCCGGGGCGCTGAAACGCATCATGGCAGGCGAGTTCGCCCTGATCGAACGCCTGCTCGGGCAGCGTCTTGGTCCGTCCCCTGTAGCGCTGCCGACCTCGTCTTCAGTCACACCCGCTGCCGACGGATTGCTTCTCGGCCCTGGCGATGACTGCGCCCTGATTGCACCGCCCGCAATTGGGGACGCATGGGCGATCAGCACCGACATGCTTATCGAGGGTACTCATTTTCTGGGCGCCGACAATCCTGAAGATCTGGGCTGGAAAACGCTGGCCGTCAACCTCTCCGATCTGGCTGCAATGGGTGCCCAGCCGCGCTATGCCACTCTAGCCATGGCCCTTTCATCTGATGACAACTCGCAAGGCTGGATTGATCGCTTCTTCAGCGGCTTCCAACAATGCGCAGCACAGTTCGGGGTAACCTTGATCGGTGGTGACACCACCCGGGGGACCCGGTCCTTTTGCGTCACGGTATTTGGTACCGTCTCACCATCTCGAGCACTGCGGCGCAGTGGTGCACAAGCCGATGATGACATCTGGATTTCAGGGCACCCGGGTCTGGCTGCACTCGGCCTTCAGCACAAACTGGGCAACATCACCCTACCCGATGCACTGGTAGCGTCCTGCGATCAGGCACTGCACCACCCACAACCCCGTGTGGCGCTCGGCATGGCCCTTGCCGGGTTAGCGCACAGCTGCCTCGATGTCTCGGATGGCTTACTCCAAGATTTAAGGCATATCACCCAGGCATCCGACCTCACCGCGGAGCTAAAGCAATCTGCTTTGCCAGGCGCACCCCAAAACGTACAAGAGACGCTGTGGCAAGCCTGCCTACTCGGCGGTGGTGATGACTACGAACTCCTTTTTAGCGCCCCGGCATCTGCACGGCAAACCCTGCACACGCTATCGCAGCAACTCGATTTACCGCTACACCGTATTGGTAACATGCAGAAAGGTGACAACCAAGGCACAATCCATCTGATCAACGACCAGGGGCAGCCCATCGACCTGACGCACATGCGCTCCGGGTTCGATCACTTCGCCTAAACCGATGACGTCATGACCGAACTCAACACGCCGAACGCCAAAACCGTACTAATCGACCAGCCTACGCTGCGCTTCATGCTATCGCACCCCTTGCACGTCATTGCACTTGGATTCGGTAGCGGTCTATCGCCTTTCGCACCGGGCACCTTTGGCACACTGTTCGCATGGGCCAGCTTTCGTGCTCTGGATTCATACCTGCCACCCAGTGTGTTACTGCTATTGATTCTACTGGGGTTCGTCATCGGCATCGTTGCCATCGAGAAATGTGGTACTGCCCTGGGAGAGATTGATCACGGCGGCATTGTCTGGGACGAGATCATTCCTTTCTGGGGTGTACTGTGGATACTAGCCCAGGTGATGGGTGACAACCTGCTCTGGCAGGGCATTGCCTTTGCTTTGTTTCGATTGTTCGACATTACCAAACCCTGGCCCGCCCGCTACTATGATCGCAAGGTCAAGAATGGCTACGGGGTCATGATGGATGATGTGATCGCCGCACTTTACACAGCGATTACCCTCACCGTCATTTTGGTAATCGTTTATCTGGGTTCACATCTGTGATGCAGGACGAGCCGATCCAAGCTGTGCTCATCGCGACGCTCGCCGATCAGCTGAAGGCCCGAGGACAAACACTGGCCACGGCGGAATCCTGCACAGGCGGCCTATTGGCAGGCGCCTTGACCGAACTGCCCGGCAGCTCGGCCTGGTTCGACCGTGGCTGGGTCACTTATTCCAATCATGCAAAAACACAGGCGCTTGGCGTACCCGCAACGCTGATCAACACGGAAGGTGCCGTCAGTGAAGCCGTAGCTTGCGCGATGGCCGAGGGAGCACGACGTGAATCCGGTGCCGACTACGCCGTATCGGTCACCGGGATCGCCGGACCAGATGGTGGATCACCGGCCAAACCGGTAGGCACCGTCTGCTTTGGCTGGTCCACACCCAAGCAAACCAAAACAGCAACCCAATATTTCGAGGGTGATCGCCAGCAGATCAGAACCCAGTCGGTGCGTTATGCGCTCACAGCGCTAAACACACTGCTGGCCGACGATGCCCTTTGAACCACATCACTTATCATTCAATCACCACGTTCAAGGATTAACACCATGTTCCGTTTCGGCACCCCTAATGCTTCTAGCGCACTGCGCGTCATGATGCTCGGCTGCGGCGAGCTCGGCAAAGAAGTTGTCATCTCCCTACAGCGCCTTGGCTGCGAGGTGATTGCCGTTGACCGTTATGCCGATGCACCTGCCATGCAGGTTGCTCACCGCTCACATGTGATCAACATGACGGATGGCGCAGCACTCAAGGCCCTAGTCGTTCAGGAAAAACCACACCTGGTCGTTCCGGAAATCGAAGCCATTGCAACCGATATGCTGGTGGAGATCGAGCGTGAAAAACTCGCCGAAGTCATTCCCACTGCGCGCGCCACACAACTCACGATGAACCGTGAAGGTATCCGCCGTCTGGCTGCCGAAACACTAGGGCTACCGACTTCACCCTACCGCTTTGCCGACTCTCTCGAAGAGATGCAAGCCGCGATTGATGCCATCGGTTACCCCTGCTTCATCAAGCCGGTGATGTCGTCTTCTGGCAAAGGACAATCCATGGTGCGCACACCGGATGAAGTCAAGGCGGCCTGGGATTACGCAGCCGCCGGTGGCCGCGTTAATCAGGGCCGAGTTATCGTGGAGGGCATGGTCGAATTTGATTATGAAATCACACAACTCACCGTGCGCGCCGTCGGCGCCTCGGGCGAGGTGGAAACATGCTTCTGCGATCCGATCGGCCACGTGCAGATGAAGGGGGATTACGTCGAATCGTGGCAACCCATGCCCATGTCTACGAAAGCCATCGAGCGCTCACGCGAGATCGCCAAAGCGGTGACTGACAACCTGGGCGGTCGCGGCATCTTCGGTGTCGAACTGTTCATTAAAGGTGATGATGTCTGGTTCTCGGAAGTCAGCCCACGCCCACACGATACGGGCCTCGTCACGCTCTGCACACAACGCCAGTCTGAATTCGAGCTTCATGCGCGCGCCATCCTCGGGCTGCCAGTGGATACGCGCTGCCGCCAACCGGGTGCTTCCGCGGTGATCTACGGTGGTCTCGAAGAACAAGGCATTGCCTTCGAAGGCGTGGCTGATGCACTACAGGTACCGGATAGCGACCTGCGTCTGTTTGGCAAACCGGAAAGCTTTACGCGGCGGCGCATGGGCGTGGCGTTAGCCAATGGTAAAGACACCGACGAAGCCCGGAGCCGCGCTAAAGATTGTGCCGCCCGCGTCAAGCCCGTCAGCAGCCAGTGATTCACTACGTTTCCCGTATGCAGCCCGCGTTCAAAGTAGGCTTAGTGGCTCGATGGGTCATGCTCTTGCTAGTGGCCAGTTCGCTAGCTGCCTGTGCAACACGCCCGGTTAATCCGCCTGTTAAAAGCGTTGCCGACGACAAGATGTACAGCTTCGAACGCAAGGGCCAGAACGAGGCTCAGGCAAAAACACTCGTTGCCCTTGCCTTCTCGGGGGGCGGCACGCGGGCTGCCGCTTTCTCGTATGGGGTTCTAGAAACACTAAACCGGACGGAGTTTGTTAATTCCAATGGTAAAAAGTCACGGATGATTGACCACGTGGATGTGATCACCGGCGTTTCAGGTGGTAGCTTCACGGCACTGGCGTACGGGCTTTACGGCGACAAACTCTTTGATCAGTACGAACAGAAATTTCTCAAACGCAACGTACAAAGTGAGCTCATCGCCCGTAGCTTAAACCCCATTAATTGGGGCTATCTGTCTTCCACAGGTTGGGGGCGTTCCGAACTGGCTGCCGACCTGTACGATGAGATCCTGTTCGATGGTGCCACCTTCGCCGACCTCGACCGAAAGGACGGCCCCGTCATTGCGGTTTCCGCCACAGATCTGGCGACAGGGTCCCGCATCATGTTCACGCACTCCAACTTCGATGCCATGTGTACCGATTTGGGCGCTTTCCGTTTATCACGTGCAGCGGCCGCCTCTTCGGCCGTGCCTGTTGTTCTGTCACCTCTGACCATTAACAACTACGGTGGCTCCTGCGGCAAACGAATGCCGCTGTGGTTCACGCCTTTCCTGAATACCAAGAATCCACCTCGACCCGCAGCACGCACACTGGAACGGATTCAGGAGCTCAATGCACTCATGAACGGTGGCGAGCCTTACTTGCACTTGGTGGATGGCGGCATTTCTGACAATCTCGGCCTACGAGGTGGGTTAGACGTTTTCAACTGGATGGAAGCCCTCCGTGAAGCAGGCCACACAACCCCATTTGATCACGTACAGCAGATCGTCGTCGTTGTCTTTAACTCTGTGTCGACACCGAAGACTGACTGGAATAAGTCCGAAGACCCACCCGGCACGATTCCCATTCTGGTGAAGGCCGCGGGCGTGCCCATCGATCGTTACTCGAATGAACAGATCGAATATCTGCGTGATATTGAAGCGCGTTGGAACGCGATGCGCTCTCTACGCGATCTGCCTGCCATTCAGCGCATTAGCAAAAAGAATTCCAACGCGGCGCTGGAAGCAGTTCGTAAAGTGCCGAACGCCAAAATCTATACGATCAATGTGTCGTTTGCCGGCGTCCCGGACCCCAACGAACGTGACTATCTCAACCAGTTGCCCACATCCTTTGTGCTTCCGGATGAAGCCGTAGATCGGCTTCGTGCTGCTGCTGGCGCTGCGCTATTGAATTCTCCCGACTTTCAGCAGTTACTCAGCGATGTACATGCACGAATTGTGGAAGAACCTACCACCCCGCATTTCCAAAACGCCCCCGAACATCAAGAAAAAAGCCCGGTCAACATAGACCCGGGCTCCTGAAGCGGCGTCGCGGAAAAGAGATCAGACCACGCCGGCCGTGTGCGCCTGCTGGTCGGCCCAGTAACTGGACCGAACCATGGGGCCGCAAGCAGCGCCGTTGAATCCCATCGCCAGCGCCTCGCTCTCGAAGCGCTTGAAGGTATCCGGGTGCACGTAGCGCTGAACCGGCAGATGATGGTTAGACGGCGCCAGGTACTGACCGATCGTTAAAAGATCGATGTTGTGCGCCCGCATATCTTTGAGCTCTTCGATAATTTCCTCATCGGTTTCACCCAAACCCACCATCAAACCCGACTTGGTAGGCACGTCAGGGTAGCGCTCTTTGAAAGCTTTCAGGAAATTCAGCGAGTGCGCATAATCGGCACCCGGGCGCGCCTGCTTGTACAAGCGCGGCACGGTTTCCAGATTATGGTTCATCACATCCGGTAATGCCTGGCCGAAGATCTCCAGGGCCACATCCATGCGACCACGGAAATCCGGCACCAGCACTTCAATCGTTGTCGAAGGCGAGGCTTCTCGTACGGCACGAATCACATCCACAAAATGTTGCGCACCGCCGTCACGGAGGTCGTCACGGTCAACGCTGGTAATCACCACATAACGCAGTTTCAGATTTGCAACAGACTCCGCTAGATGACGAGGTTCGTCCACATCGGGTGGCAACGGTTTGCCATGGCCCACGTCGCAGAACGGACAACGACGCGTACAGATGTCGCCAAGGATCATAAAGGTGGCCGTGCCCCGACCAAAACATTCACCGATGTTCGGGCACGCAGCTTCTTCACATACCGTATGCAACTTCTGCTCGCGCAGCATTTTCTTGATTTCGCCAAAGCGACCGGCATCGTTACCGGCTTTGACCCGAATCCAGTCCGGTTTGCGTAACGCTTCCTGCGGCACAATCTTGATGGGGATTCGCGCCGTCTTCAGTTCGCCTTTTTGTTTTACCCCGGCGTCAGCCATGGGACGTCTCCAGTTGATTCTTCAAATGCCTGAGCAGGGCATCCCCTGCCTCGGAAACCGTAACGTTAACACCCAAATCACGTAATTGGGTGACTGCCATGCCCGCATAACCACAGGGGTTGATTGCAGCAAACGGGGACAAATCCATATCCACGTTAAGGCTAACGCCGTGATAGCTGCAGCCGTTGCGGATGCGCAAGCCCAAGGCTGCTACCTTGGCATCACTCACATACACACCGGGCGCTCCTGCCCGGCGTTCGGCCTGCACCCCGTATTCCGCCAGAAGATTGATCACTGCTTGTTCAATTCTATGTACCAGATCACGCACTTTGATCTGCCGCCGCTGCAAATCGAGCAACAGGTAGATGACGACCTGACCAGGGCCATGATAGGTAATCTGCCCACCACGATCGATCGGCACAACCGGCACACCGATATCTTGCAGCAAATGTTCGGGCTTACCCGCCTGTCCCTGGGTAAATACCGGCGGGTGTTCCAGCAACCACAACTCGTCAGGAGCCTCCGCGCCAGCATCACCCGTTCGGGCTAACGTCTGGTCACGCATCGCATGCCAAGTAGGCTCATAGGGCACCCGACCCAGCCGACGGATGTGCAGCGTAGGAAACACCGTCAGAGCACCACCTTAACGAGCGGGTGGCTGGTCAACGCGCGATAAATGTCATCCAGCTGCGCCTTGGACTGTGCATTCACGGTACAGGTCAAACTCACATACTTTCCGGAACTGGATGCCCGCATTTCCATACCCTTGCCGTCATAGTCCGGCGCAAACTTGTGAATCACAGCCAACACTTCCTGCGCCAGATTACCTTGAGCCAGCCCCATAATCTTGAGTGGAAAATCACAGGGAAACTCGAGCAGCGTTTCTGCACCGCTGCCCACGGGTTCTTTTGGCAGATCTGAAGCATGCGTCATAACGACTCTCCGGTGATTTATTGACGAACAGTAATATGGGGCTGCCCACCCAGGGCATCTCGTATTTTGACTTGTACGGCATCCGCTTGCGCACGTGTTGCAAAAGGACCGACTTGAACCCGATGCCAAGGTGGTTCGGCATAGACGTGCACCTGAGCCGGTGTCATCCAATCCAGTTCACGCAGCAGATGGTTACGCAAAACCTGGGCGTTAAAGCCATTCTGGAAAGCACCCATCTGGACATAAGTCCCCGGTTTCGGCGTTTCTTCGCCATACCGGGCCCGATCATCCATGCGCGCTTCGTTCGCAGCCATGGCATCTTTACCAAGATCCGCGTAGGTGACACCACTGGCGTCGGGAATAATCAGCTCCACACGCACCGGACTACTCCCCTGGTCTACATAGCCCAGTTTGTATGCCGCTGTGAATGACAGATCGATAATACGGCCGTTGTGGAACGGGCCCCGGTCATTGACACGGACAATCACACTCCGGTTATTCTGCGTATTCGTCACCCGCACGTAGCAAGGCAGCGGCAACGTCGGGTGGGCCGCTGTCATGGCGAACATGTCATAAGTGTCGCCATTGGATGTTTTAAGCCCGTTGAACTTGGTGCCGTACCAGCTGCCGATTCCCTGCTGACTAAAAGGCTGTAGGCTGGTCATCGGCGTGAAGCTCATACCAAGCACGGTGTACGGACGGTTCGCCGCATTGCGCAAAGGTTCCAGTCGTGGGGTGGCATTCGGAATCTGCTCAATGTTTTCTGGGATCTGCGCTGGCAAGCCATCGTCTTTATAAAACCCCCCGCCCTTACGCGGATAAGGCTTCATGACATAGCCGCCGGACGTTGGAGCTGACGTCGTTGCCACAGGCCGCTTTGCCGGCGTACTGGAACAGCCGCCGAGCAAGCCGATAACTAGCAACACAATCAGTGATAACAGAACTACGGCTTTGGTGCGCATTATCGGTTCGTCCGGTGCGTTTCAATACTCATCAGGATACCCAGCCCGGTACACAACGTGACCAATGCCGTACCACCGTAACTGATAAACGGTAGTGGCACGCCGACGACAGGCAGTATGCCCGATACCATACCCATGTTTACGAAAGCATACGTAAAGAAACCCATGGTAATCGAACCCGCCAGCAACCGATTGAATGTCGTGCTAGCTCGCAAAGAAATTCGCAAACCGCGCTCGATCAAAAACCCATAAAGCACCACGAGCAGAACGTTGCCGATTAAACCCCACTCTTCCCCAAACACAGCAAAAATAAAGTCCGTGTGTTTTTCAGGTATGAATTCCAGCTGCGCCTGCGTCCCATTCATATAGCCCTTACCAATCACACCGCCAGAGCCAATGGCAATCGTCGACTGGATGATGTGATAGCCCGAGCCCAGCGGATCCGTCGTCGGGTCGATCAGTGTCAAAATCCGCTTCTGCTGATAATCGTGTAGGAAGTGCCAGGCGAAAGGTGCCACGGCAATCGCGGCCGCACTCAACCCCCCGATGATCCACCAAGACAAACCTGCTAGAAAGATGACGTAGAAACCCGCCGAGAACACGAGAATGGCCGTTCCCAAATCAGGTTGTTTGGCAATCAGTGCCGATGGAATTAATAAAATCAGTAAGGCGCCAAAGTACTTCGAGAACCAGCGGCGGTTTTCGAAATGATGAAAGTACCAAGCCATCGCCAAGGGCATGGCAATCTTCATGATCTCTGACGGCTGAATGCGTGTAAACCCTAATGACAACCAACGTTTGGCGCCATTGACCTTGATGCCGAACAACATCACCAGGACCAGCAACACCAGACCCAACAGATACATCGGCCAGGCCATCTGCATCAGCCGCTGTGGCGGAATACGTGCAACAACAAACATCAGGCCGAGCGCTGCTGTCATGTTCATCAACTGAGATGGCATCCGTTCCTGACCCGACCACGTTGCCGAGAACACGGTCATCAATCCGACCAACATGAGCAGCACCGTGATCTTGAGCAGAGGCACGTCCACATGCTCCGCCCATGGCCGCAACATGCCACGCCAGTTAATTGATCGACTCATGGCTTCTTCCTGGCCGGTAGCGCACTCGTTGTTGCCGGCATCTGGACAAAGGGGCCAGGCATCGGTGTATTCAGTGCTTTCTGCGCGTCATAATCATCATCTTGCGGATCCACATAGTGCGCCACATCGCGCCCTTCCGGCATTGGCTCACCCGGTTCATCTGGCGCAGGGCCTTTAGGCACGATACCTTGCAGATAGTAATCAAATACCTGGCGCGTGATCGGTGCTGCGGATGTCGCGCCAAAACCTGCATTCTCAACAATCACTGCCAGCGCAATCTTGGGTTTGTCCGCTGGCGCAAACGCAATAAACAAAGCGTGGTCGCGTAAGAACTCCTTCGTACCGCCATGCGAATAGGTACCGCCTTTGAGGCTAAACACCTGTGCCGTACCAGTTTTACCGGCAGCGACATACTTGGCACCCGCAAATGCCTTCGTACCGGTCCCTTCCTTGTTGACACCCACCATGGCGTTTTTGATGACTTCAACGTGCTCGGGCTTAAGCGCGACCTCATGCGTCTTCTCCAGAGGCATCTGACGTACCTCCCCTGAACGGGGATCAGTGATGCTTCTCACCAAATGCGGTTTATAGCCCACGCCGTTGTTTGCCAGCATGGCTGTTGCCTGCGCCAGCTGCATCATGGTGTATGAGTTATAGCCCTGGCCGATACCAATGGAGATCGTTTCGCCCGCATACCACTTCTGCTGTTCCGGTCGTTTGAAGCGACGTTCCTTCCAGGCCGGAGACGGCAGGATGCCACGCGATTCGCCATCAATATCGATCCCAGTCTTGCTACCGAAGCCCAGACGGCCCATAAAATCCGAAAGCCCCTCGATCCCCCACTCATTCGCCAGTACGTAATAGTAGGTATCGCAGGAGTGTACGATTGACGTGTACATATTGACCATGCCGTGACCGCCCTTCTTATCATCACGGAATGTGTGGTTACCAAAATTAAAATAACCCGGGTCACTAATCGACTGTTGCGGGGTGCGTTTTCCGGCCGTCAGCGCCCCCAGTGCCATGAATGGCTTGAAGGTCGATCCCGGTGGATACGCACTGTAAATCGC
>JALRGK010000064.1 GCA_023253415.1 Rhodocyclaceae bacterium | reverse complement strand
TCGGCCTTGCATAGACGACCATTAACAGTGTCATAAATGACATCCATCATCATGTCGCCAGCCTTTGTCATGTCGTATTCGTAGCGAAGGACTCCAGAAACATCAAGGTCGATGTGCTCAGACATTGACTTTGCAGTCTTGATATTTGCAGTTAGCTTCAAAACCGGAACGATTGGATTGCCGATTACGTTTCCTTGTCCTTATACAAGGTGCTGTTGGCATAGACCTCTACCTTGACCTTACCCTTGGTGTAGTCCTCAGCTTTTTTCTTGAAATACTCAGCGGCCAGACCCTTCGGGGTATCGTTCGCCACCACATGGCTGAACTTGATGACGATAGGCTGCTGCGCCATCGCCCAGGTAGAACAGGCCGCTAGCAGGGACACTGCCAGCAATTTCATCTTTTTCATTTCGACGCTCCTTTGGTTGGTGTGATGCGCTTTTTCGTCAATGCAGCTGTTTCGCTGTCATCACCATGTCTATAGCAATGGATATGCCAACTCCAGCGAAGCCGGCAACCCATTGTTACACAAGGAACTTTTGTAACAACTTGGTTAAAACACCCGGAAGGAACTCCGAAAACCCGGAATCAACAATCTTTTTTTCCGGTTTTCCAGAAAAACATGTTTGCTTGAGATCAATTACAGACATACTCCGGGTGCCATCAACCATTTAACCGTCGGCGCGGATTTCGCCAAGGCATCCTCTGTTGTCTGCGCCCACCCCAACTCTGCAACCCAGACCAGCACACCGTTCTGCCAAAAGGCCGGTAGCCTGGGGCGAACCCAGGGTGGGACGCCACGGGCCCGGAGCAATTCACTCACCGTATCGCGACACCGACCAATAGGCTGAAAGCGCTGTCCTTGACCGACTGGCGCCACCATCAAGCCATCGTTAAGTGCGGATACCTCGAGCTGGCCGTCGGGCCATGGCATCACACCCGTTCCTAACGGCTGGGCAGCAGGACAATCCTGCTGCATCGCAGGATCAACCCATAGACGATCACGCCAAATATGGATCCCGATCGTCCCCATGCGCACAAAAACTTCTGATCCTGGACGGGCAGACATCAATTGGGAAGAAAGCGTTTCCAGGCGGCTAGCCGCCGGAATCTGCCAGCCCGCATTCACCAGCGCCCAGCGGACAATGTTACGCACAACCGGTTCGGGCAAGGACTGCAAACGCAACACAGAGATGCAACCAGCCGTGTCACGACAGCCACTTGCATCCAGCGCTGCCAGCCGATCCAGCAGCGCCGACTGCTCATACATTTGTCCGGCCGTGCGCGCCAACACCTGAACGGCTCCGGGGAAAGCCTCGGTGATCGCCGGTAGCACACGATGCCGGATGTCGTTACGACGAAACCGTAAGTCGCGATTACTCTCATCCTCGATCCAATCAAAACCCTGTTGTTTTGCCCAGGCCAGGAGTTCGGCACGCGGGATATCAATCAAAGGTCTGAGCAATAATTGTTGCTCGAGTTGTCGGCGTTCAGGCGCCCCCGCAAGACCTCTGACACCTGCCCCGCGAAAAAGATTAAGCAACAGCGTTTCGGCACGGTCGTTCTGGTGATGCGCCAGACACAAGACATCCCCAGCGTACGCCCTGAAGGCCGCATAGCGGGCCTCACGGGCAACCCGCTCGGTACCTTTACCCGTCGGATCGGCCAGATCAACACGGGCAACGTGGCAGGCCACATCAAGCTTATCGCAGAGTGACTGGCAGAAATCTGCCCAATGGTCTGCGTTTGGCGACAATCCGTGGTGTACATGAATGGCAGCAAGGTAGAACGGCTGTTCCATCCGTAACCGGGCCAAGGCATGCAGTAGAACGACTGAATCCATACCGCCCGATAAGGCGATGTGGACACGAGCGCCCGCGCCAATCTCTGGCAACAATGATCGGCGTACCGCCGACAGGATCATGTCTTGACCGGTTGTCACGAACTCAACCGGATTGCCAAATCAAGCGCTCACTGTCTCGTAAGCACCGTAAGCCATCAGCCGGTCAATACGTCGACGCACCAAGGCATCGTGATCCAGATCTTTGACACGCCCCAAGGCCGTTTCAAGCGCCTGCTTCAGGTTTTTAGCCATGCCGACCACATCGCGATGGGCACCACCCGCTGTCTCTTCAACGACTTGGTCAATAAGACCTAGCTTCTTGAGACGACCTGCCGTAATCCCCATAATTTCGGCTGCTTCAGAGGCCTTTTCGGCACTTTTCCAGAGAATTGTGGCGCAGCCTTCCGGGGAGATAACCGAATAGGTGGAATGTTGCAACATCAGGACTTCATCGCCAACGGCAATGGCCAAGGCGCCGCCCGAACCGCCTTCACCGATGACGGTCACGATGACGGGCGTCTTTAGCTCGGCCATGACCAGCAAATTACGGCCGATGGCCTCAGACTGGCCACGCTCTTCGGCACCGATACCGGGATAGGCACCCGGCGTGTCAACAAAGGTAAACACAGGGAGACCGAATTTTTCAGCCAGTTTCATCAGGCGCAATGCCTTACGATAGCCTTCGGGACGCGGCATCCCGAAGTTTCGGTAAATTTTTTCCTTGGTGTCGCGACCTTTCTGATGGCCAATCACCACACAGGGCTCACCATTCAGGCGTGCCAAGCCACCAATAATGGCCGTATCATCAGCGAATGCACGGTCACCGTGAAGCTCGTGAAAATCCGTAAAGATATTCTGGATGTAATCGAGGGTATACGGGCGCTGCGGATGACGGGCAACCTGAGCGCTCTGCCAAGGCGTTAACTTGGCATAGATTTCGTTCGAAAGGACACGGCCTTTTTCCGCCAGACGCTCAACTTCTTCCGAGATATCAACGCCAGATTCTTCCTGCATCACGCGCAGCTCTTCGATCTTGGCTTCCAGTTCGGCAATAGGCTGCTCGAAGTCGAGAAAGGTTGTTTTCATCGGCGATATTTCCTGAATGCTTGACGTTGCCTTCTATTCTAACAGAGGCGGTCCGAATGCTACGGTTACGACTGCCCATCAGCGACGAAGGGGTTGTCCATGCGTTCATCGCCAAAGGTGGACATCGGCCCATGGCCAGGAATAAATCGTACATCGTCTCCGAGAGGAAACAATTTCTCCCGAATCGAGCGAATAAGATCTTGGTGATTTCCTTTAGGGAAGTCGGTGCGACCAATCGATTGCTGAAAAAGCACATCGCCAACCAGAGCCAAACGCGATGGTTCATGGTGGAAACAGACATGACCCGGCGTATGGCCCGGGGTATGTATGACGTCAAGCGTTTCACCACCTACCGTGACCGTATCCCCATCCTGCAACCAGCGATCCGGTTCAAACGCATCTGCATGAGGAAAACCAAACTGTTTGGATTGCATGGGCATACCCTGTATCCAGAATGCATCTTCTTTATGCGGACCTTCGATCGGCACATGATGGCGGTTGGCCAGTGCCGCAGCAGCACCCGCATGATCAATATGGCCATGCGTTATTAGAATTTTTTCGAGAATAATACCCCGACGATTCAACTCCGCCTCGATCCGGTCGATGTCACCTCCGGGATCAACGACTGCACCCCGTTTATTAAGGGACGACCAGATCAAAGTGCAATTCTGTGCAAACGCCGTGACAGGCAAAATAGCGAACTCAAGCTGTGACATCATCGATCATCCGGTGTTCATGGCAAAATATCGTACTGTCATTATTCTGCCATGCCAAAGCGGAAGTGGCACAACCAAACCCAGACCCTAGGACCACCCATGCCGTTGAGCACGCTTCCCAATATTGATTCGCCTTTCGCCTGGGCCGCTTTGTTTATCTTTGTGACAGCTTCGCTGGGTGCTGATTTCATGGCGTTGCGCCAACAAGGCAATCGCGTCATAGGATTCAAGGAGGCACTGCGCTGGTCCCTCGTGTGGATCGGACTGGCCATGGTGTTCTGTGGTGCCCTCTGGTTGTCTCTGGACTTCACCGATGGGCGCATGATGGCCAATGTAAAGGCCGGCGAATTTCTGACGGGTTATCTGATCGAGAAATCACTCTCAGTAGACAATCTATTTGTCTTCCTGATGCTATTTACCACCTTCAAGGTGCCGTTGCCACAGCAGAAAAAAGCACTGATGATTGGCATTATCGCTGCTATCGTTCTGCGCATTCTGTTGATTCTGGTAGGCGCTTGGCTAATCAGCCGTTTTAGCTGGATCATGTACATATTTGGCCTGTTCCTACTCTACACCGGTGTCAAAATGGTCATTGCCGATGAAGAGGAACCGGATCTCCAGAATAACCGTCTGCTGAAGTGGATGAAAAACCATCTGACAATCTCTCATGAGTACCATGGCAGTGCACTCACCCTGGTCAAGGATGGCGTACGTATCTACACCCCGTTGTTTGTGGTGGTCGCCTTGATTGGCGTGACAGATGTCATGTTCGCCGTGGATTCCATTCCTGCCATTTTTGCAGTGACGACGGATCCCTACATCGTGATGAGCTCCAACATTTTTGCCGTACTGGGGCTGCGTGCACTTTATTTTATGCTCGCAGGCATGGCCGAGCGCTTTCACTTGCTCAAATTCGGTTTGGCGGCCATCCTAGTATTCATTGGCGCAAAAATGCTGATGATGGATTTTTACCACATCCCCGTCGGGGCTTCGCTGACGATTGTGCTGGCCTTTCTGTTAGTCACGATGGCTGCCAGTTTGTATATAAAACCGAAGAAACCTGGGCAGCACTGAGCTCTGCCCAGCCCTTGAATCAGATTAGTGGCTCACGAGGCCGGCAATCGCACCGGCCATAGCTACTTGCACTTCGGGTAGCTCGCCCAGCGGCGGCAACAGCCGAAATGCTGTATGCGGATAATGCTGTTGCAAGGTCGCCAACATCTCGGGTAGCTCTTTGCGCAAATGACCACCTTGAGCAATAAAGAACGGCAGGATATCAATTCTTGAAGCTGAATTAGCACATGATTGAACGAGACTCGCCACCAAATCGGGCAACGTCGGCGACAGAAACTCCAGAAAAGCCACTTCTACCTTGCGCTCCGGAAATCTCATACGAAGTTGAGTAGCCACCGCCTGAACGGGTTTTGCCCATTCCGGATCTCGCGCGCCGTGTGCAAAAAGAATGAGCGCTGGCTCGGGCATCACGGTCTAATTATTTGATGCGCTGGAGGGTTGGCCGCGCGGGTTTTGGTTTGAGAGGCGTTGCACCTCCGGCACCTACTACCGGAGGAGACGTCTCACCAACATCTTCGATCGCTGCAAGCGAGGGGGTTGAGGTTGCACCCATGCGCTCATCTGGGGTCTCTGCCAATGGCGCACTCGGCTCATAGGCAAACTCCATACCCGCCCCGTTCTCGCGGGCATAAATGGCGACTACGGCACTCACGGGGAAAACCAGCTCTCTCGGGACACCGCCGAAACGGGCATTCATGGTGATCCAGTCATTGCCAATGTGCAATTGGCTGGTTGCAGCAGGGCTCAAGTTGAGCGTAATCGTATCATCACGCACATAATCCATGGGCACCTGGCAGTGCTCATCCACAAAAATGGTGACATGCGGCGTCAGACCGGCGTCGCAACACCAATCCCACAATGCACGAATAAGATATGGTTTTGTAGAAAGCACAACGTCAGCAATTACTTGCGCATGATTTTTTCTTGCGGGGTCATTGAATCAATGAAACCCTGACGACTGAAGATACGCTCTGCGTACTTGAACAACGGCGCCGCTGTCTTAGGCAAGGAGATCTCGTAATGATCCAAGCGCCATAGCAACGGTGCAATGGCAACATCAAGCATGGAGAACTCATCACCCAAAAGGTGTTTCTGCTTGTTGAAAATCGGTGCGATCTCGATCAGGCGATCACGGATTTCACTGCGTGCTTTATCCGCAGTTTTCATGTTGCGCTCAATCGGCTCAATGAACGAAAAGATCTCGCGCTCCATACCGTTCAATAATTGACGGGCCTGGGCACGCTGAACCGGATCTGGCGGCATCAGTTGCGGATGTGGAAAACGCTCATCAATATATTCGTTGATGATATTCGGTTCGTAGAGGATCAAATCACGTTCAACGAGAACAGGAACGCGGTTATGCGGATTCATGACTGCCAAGTCTTCCGGCTTGTTCATCAGATCAATATCATGGATCTCGAAATCCATCCCCTTTTCAAACAGCACAATCCGGCAGCGGTGGCTGAAGGGACAAACAGTTCCCGAGTACAAATGCATCATGATCAAGGCCCTCTAAAAAAGATCGGGATCGATAGTCGACCCCGATCCTGCCGGCGATAAACGCCAGTAATGTTACTTAGTGAATGTCTTTCCAGTAGTTCTTCTTGAGTGCATAAGCAGCTACGAAGAGCACAGCCAGGAAAGCCAAAACACCAAAACCAATCGCTTTACGGGTACCCGCACCCGGTTCACCCATCCACACGATGAAGGCCGTGAGATCGGCAACTTGCTTGTCGAACTGTTCAGGCGTCAGCTTACCCGGTTCTGCCAGAACCAGTTTCTTATGTTCGACACCGTTGTCGTCTTTGGAAACCTCCAGAACCTGGACACCTTGCAGTTCCCACAGCACATTCGGCATGCCGACGTTCGGGAAAATAACGTTGTTCCAACCCGTTGGGCGCAAGTCGTCCTTGTAGAAACTCCGCAGATAGGTGTAGATCCAGTCTGCACCTGAGCCATGGGCTGAAGCAACGGCTCGTGCTTCCAGCGTCAGATCAGGCGGCGTTGCCCCAAACCATTTCTTGGCCTCACTCGGGCGCATGGCGATCTTCATGGTATCACCCAGCTTATCACCAGTGAACATGAGGTTGTCTTTGATCTGCTGTTCCGTCAGACCGATATCCAGCAGCTTCTCATATCGAATGAACGAGGCACCGTGGCAGCTCTGGCAATAGTTAACGAACATCTTGGCACCGTTCTGCAAGGAGGCATTGTCACCCTGCAGATTCGGCGCTTTATCCAAATGAACGGCATCACCACTCGCCAAAGCCAGCGCGGGAACCATCAGAACTGCAGCAATAAGATTCTTGATTTTCATGATTGCTTTCCCATTAGCCTTTCACACGCTCTGGCGGAATGGTGTATTTGTCAATCTTCGAGTACCAAGGCATGGCCAGGAAGAAGCCGAAGTAGATCAGTGTGCAAACCTGCGACACCTTTTCACCCCAGTACGACGGCGGTTGCGTGCCGAGGTAACCCAGAATAAAGAAGGCGATCACGAACACAGTCAATGCGGTCTTGAAGATCGGTCCGCGGTAGCGAATCGACTTGACCGGGCTGCGATCCAGCCAGGGCAGGAAGGCGAAGATCACCACCGAAGCACCCATCGCCACCACGCCCCAGAACTTGGCATCGAGACCGAACAGCGGGTAGGTCACGGCACGCAGGATCGAGTAGAACGGCGTGAAGTACCAGACCGGCGCGATGTGCGGCGGCGTCTTCAGCGGGTCAGCCGGGTAGAAGTTCGGCGTTTCCAGGAAGTAACCACCACCTTCCGGCGCGAAGAACAA
>JALRGK010000020.1 GCA_023253415.1 Rhodocyclaceae bacterium | reverse complement strand
CAGTGACTGCCGCAGCCCGCGGATCGATATCGGCTTTATTAATGATCACGAGGTCGGCGATTTCGACGATGCCCTTTTTGATGGCCTGCAGATCATCACCTGCGTTCGGCAATTGCAGCAGACAGAACATATCGACCATGCCGGCAACGGTTGTTTCCGACTGGCCAACGCCGACCGTCTCAATGATGATGACGTCGTAACCCGAAGCTTCACAGAGCAGCATGGCTTCGCGGGTTTTTTCGGCGACACCACCGAGCGACCCTGACGACGGGCTCGGGCGGATGAAGGCTTCTTCACGCGCCGATAACTGTTCCATGCGCGTCTTGTCGCCCAGAATCGAACCGCCCGAGACGCTAGACGAAGGGTCGACCGCGAGCACGGCGAGTTTGTGGCCTTGCTTGATGAGCCACATGCCTAGCGCTTCGATGAAGGTCGATTTACCGGCACCAGGGACGCCCGAGATACCGATGCGGATGGCGTTGCCGGTTTTCGGCAACAGCGCGTTAAGCACCTGTTGTGCTCGAACCTGATGATCGTCCCGAGTCGATTCGATCAGTGTGATGGCTTTGGCCAGCGCACGGCGTTCGCCCGCGAGCACGCCGTTCACCAGCGCCTGATCGGCGTCGGTGAGCATGGTGGCTTCCGCAGGTGCGGTATACGCTGGCGCGTTCATACGCTGTGTTGGGGCCTATTTGGCTTGAGCCTTGCGGATCTCGGCCAGCACGGTGCGCGCCGAATCTTCAATGCGGGTGCCCGGACCGAAGATGGCCTTGGCGCCCGCCTTGTAGAGCGTGTCGTAATCCTGGGCCGGAATCACGCCACCGGCAAAGACGATGATGTCGTCCGAGCCCTGATCCTCGAGCGCTTTAACCAGTGCTGGCAGCAACGTCTTGTGGCCAGCAGCCAGCGAAGAGACGCCAATCGCGTGGACGTCGTTTTCAATGGCTTGGCGGGCGGCTTCTTCTGGCGTCTGGAACAGCGGGCCCATATCGATGTCGAAGCCAAGATCGGCGAAAGCCGTTGCGACAACCTTGGCACCCCGGTCATGCCCATCCTGACCCAGCTTGGCAATCATGATGCGCGGACGGCGGCCTTCTTCCTGAACAAACTTCTCGATATCCTGCTTGATTTCTTCCCAGCTGTCCTGACCTTGCACAACGCCTCCGTATACCCCGGAAATGGTTTGGTTGTTGGCGCGGAAACGACCGAAGATTTTTTCCAGCGCATCGGATACTTCACCCACGGTGGCACGCAGGCGGATGGCCTTAACGGCTAGATCCAGCAGGTTGCCCTGGCCGGTCTTGGCGCACTCGGTCAGTGCATTCAGAGCCGCCTCAACGGCTTGGCTGTCACGTGTGGCGCGGATCTTCTGCAGGCGGGCGACCTGGGCTTCACGCACGGCAAAGTTGTCGATATCGAGAATATCGATGTCGTCTTCCTTGGCCAGCTTGTACTTGTTGACACCAACAATGACGTCCTTGCCCGAGTCAATACGCGCCTGCTTCTCGGCGGCGCAGGTCTCGACCTGCATCTTGGCCCAACCCGATTCCACAGCCTTGGTCATGCCGCCCATGGCTTCGATTTCTTCCATGATGGCCCAGGCCTTGTCCGCCATGTCCTGTGTCAGCTTTTCCATCATGTAGGAACCGGCCCACGGATCGATCACGTTGGTGAT
>JALRGK010000215.1 GCA_023253415.1 Rhodocyclaceae bacterium | reverse complement strand
CCACCGGGCCACGTGCATGAATCTTGTCTGTCGAAATGCCGATTTCCGCACCTAGTCCGTACTCGAAACCATCGGCAAAACGGGTCGAGGCATTGACCATGACCGAGCTGGAATCGACTTCGCGTAGGAAGCGCATCGCGTTGCCGTAATGATCGGTAACGATCGCTTCAGTATGCTGAGAGGAGTAGGTGTTGATGTGTTCAATCGCTTCGTCGAGGCCGGCCACCACTTTAATGGCAATCAGCGGCGCCAGATATTCGGTGATCCAGTCTTCGTCCGTTGCGGCTTCGGCAAAAGGCAACAGTGCCTGTGTTTCGGCGCAACCACGCACGACCACACCCTTCTCTTTCAGCATCGCTCCAATACGGGGTAGCAGTTCTTTCGCGATACTCCGTGCGATGAGTAGCGACTCCGTGGTGTTGCACGTGCCATAGCGTTGGGTCTTGGCGTTTTCAACAATGCGCAGCGCCATATCGTGGTCGGCATCGTCGTCGACATACACATGGCAGTTGCCATCCAGGTGCTTGATCATCGGTACGCGCGATTCTCGGATCAGGCGTTCGATGAGTCCCTTGCCGCCGCGCGGTACGATGACATCGATGTCATCACGCAGTGTAATGAGAATGCCGACTGCAGCGCGATCTGTCGTGTCGATGCACTGCACCCCTTGAGCGGGCAGCCCAGCTTCGGCCAGACTCTGCTGTACCAGTGCCGCGATGGCGCGGTTGCTGTTGAGCGCCTCCGAACCGCCGCGCAGAATCGTGGCATTGCCTGACTTGATACAGAGTGCGGCGGCATCGGCCGTGACGTTCGGGCGAGCCTCATAGATGATGCCGATCACGCCGAGCGGCACACGCATCTTGCCGACCTGAATGCCCGATGGACGGGTGCTCATGTCGGTGATGCTGCCGACGGGGTCGGGCAGGGCCGCGATTTGCTCCACGCCTTGCGCCATGGATTCAATGCCTTTATCGCTCAATGTAAGCCGATCTAGCATGGCCGCCTCGAGGCCGCTCTTCCGGGCTGCATCCAGATCAAGATCGTTCGCAGTGCGCAGTGCAGGTGCCTGTTCGCGAATCAGTCGTGCCAAAGTGTGCAACGCGTTGTTTTTCTGTTCGGTCGAAGCCCGCGCCATACCCCGGGAAGCCGCACGGGCGTCTTTGGCGAGTTGGCGGATAGCTTGGTCGAGAGCGGTGTTGTTTTCAGTCATCATGGTGCAATAATGCGGTTAGCAGAGTTCTAAAGCAAGCGCCGCAAGTTCGGTCCACGGGTCGCCCTGGCCAATGCCCTTGGAGAGTCGATCGATGCGGGCGATGCTTTCCAGGGCCCTTCGCCACGAGATTTTGGTATTACGGTTGGCCGCGCTACGTAACTGTTGTGCGCGCTGGGGTGCCAGCCGCATGGTGCGTAGGCGATTATCCGGCGAGTCCCCGGGGGCCGTAAGTTGCACTAAGGCACGCGTATCTTCAGCCAGCCAGTACAGAATCAGCGGTAAGGCCTCGCCTTGTTCGCGTAGACCCGCCAGCGTCCGGGAGAATCGTGCGAGATCGCCGTCCAGCAAAGCGCCGCGCAGCATGTCCATATCCAGGCGGGCAACATCAGCAACCGCTTCGCGCACCTGTTCCAGGGTGAGTGGACCAGCCGGGTAGAGCAGAGCCAGCTTCAACACTTCTTGGTTAGCGGCCAGCAGATTCCCTTCGACATAATGCGCAATATATTCCAGCGCATCGGGAGGGGCTGATTGCTGTTGCCGAGCCAGGCGCTCGCCGAGCCAACGTGGCAAGGCCTTGATCCCGGGCGGTACACAGGGAATAACGATGGCGTTCTTGCTGCCAAGAAAACTCTGGAACCATGCGGCTTTCTGTTCGCGCCAGCCGAATTCATGCAGCGTCATTAGAATCAGCGAATCGGTTGCCGTTGCACCTGATTGTTCGAGCAATGCCTGTAGCGCTTCTGGTCCGCCACGGCCCAACTTTCCTGTGGGTACGCGGAGTTCGACAATTTTGCTGCCGCCAAAAAGCGAACTGCCTTGTGTCGCATAAGCGAGCTGTTTCCAGTCGAACGGATGGCTCACCGTCAGGACTTCGCGCTCGTCAAAGCCTTTTGCGCGTGCTGCCGTACGAATGGCATCGGCCGCTTCAATCACCAGTAGCGGGTCATCCCCATGTATGGCGTAGATCGGGGCCAGAGGCCCGTTCAGATGGGCAGCCAGACGGCCTGTGCCATCCGTGCCGCCCAGGTTCACTGCGCGCCTCCTAGTGGTTGCATACCGGTCGGCGTGGTCAGCACCTGATTGCTGTCAACCGTGGGTGATTTGCTCTGGGCGCCGGAAGATTTCGGTTTTTTCGGTGCGGCCAGTGTTGTGCCTGCCGGGACGCGGATCGAGGCCAGACGCTGCATCACCTGAATGGCGGCATCGTTCTGCATGTCGCGAATCAGCATGGCATCTTCCTGCTCCTTCGACAGCACTTCCTGTGCCGTTTGCGGGTTGAAAGAGACCTCGCGCATCAGCTCAATCGTTGTGGGCGGATACAGTTCAATGCCGGAGCCTGAGTCCACCTTGAAACCCAGCCGGTAGTTGAGGCGATATTCACGCGCCAGTCCCGTCGGATTCACTGCAACAACGGTCTTGGTTTGCTGATCACCCAGTACACGCAGAATCACTTCCGCACGATCTTTGTACTCATCGGGCACAACGCCAATACCATTGGCACGGAGCTGTGCTTTCAGCACTTGAGCAAACGGTGATGTGTCCGGAACACCCGCCACATAGACCGTCTTGAAGGGCAGATCGACGCTGATGGCACCCCGGAGTTTGAAGCCGCAACCAACCAGAACCGCCAGCGTCAGCGTGGCGATAAGTATGCGGTGCAGGGCATTAAAAACAGGGATGCGCATCATGAGGTTTACCTGTTAGGCGACGATGTTGACGAGACGGCCGGGCACCACCACGACCTTCTTGGGGGGCGCACCGTTCAGTTGCTTCTGTGCTGCTTCGCACGCGAGTGCTGTGGCTTCGATGGTGGCTTTGTCGGCCTCTGCGGCCACGCGGATGCTACCGCGCAGTTTGCCATTGACCTGCAACATCAGCTCGATTTCTGATTGCACCAGCGCAGCCGGATCGCAGACCGGGAAGCGTTGTGTGGCCACGTTGTGTCCCGGCTTCAGTTCGGCATATATGGCTTCACCGATGTGCGGCACGATCGGGAACAGCATCAGCACGGCGGCTTCCAAAAGTTCCTGGCGAAGGGCGCGGCCGCTGGCATCGTCCAGCGGGGTCTTGTCGGCGGCATTGAGCAACTCCATCACGGCGGCAATCACGGTGTTGAACTGCTGGCGGCGGCCGTAGTCGTCGGACACCTTCTGAATGGTCTGGTGCAGTTTGCGACGCAGATCCTGCTGTGCGTCGCTGAGCGGGGTGTCATTATTGGCGGCAGTCACGACGCCCGTGCTGACGTGTTCATACGCCAGTTTCCACAGGCGACGCAGGAAGCGGTGGGCGCCTTCGACGCCGGCGTCCGACCATTCCAGGGATTGATCGGGCGGGCTGGCGAACATCATGAACAGACGGGCTGTATCCGCGCCGTACTGGTCGATCAGAATCTGCGGGTCGACGCCATTGTTTTT
>JALRGK010000168.1 GCA_023253415.1 Rhodocyclaceae bacterium | reverse complement strand
CAGGGTTGGGCGCGTACGATTCTGTTCAACCAGCGTCTGCGTGATGGTTTTGCCGAATTCTTCAACCGTACTGATACCTTTGCCCTAGGCGTTTGTAACGGTTGCCAGATGATGAGCACGTTGCAGGATCTGATCCCGGGTGCTGACCACTGGCCGCGTTTTGTGCGCAACCTGAGCGAACAGTTTGAAGCGCGTCTGGTCATGGCCGAAGTGCCGAACTCACCGTCCATCTTTATGGCAGGTATGCACGGCAGCAAGCTGCCGGTGATCGTGTCACATGGTGAAGGTCGTGCCAGGTTTGCCAATGATGCGGATCTGTCTAAAGCATCGGTCGCATTGCGTTACATCGACAGCCAGGGTGCCGCAACGGAGCGTTATCCGTTCAACCCGAATGGTTCGCCACAGGGCGTGGCCGGTGTGACCACACCGGACGGCCGTTTCACGGTGATGATGCCGCACCCGGAACGTACTTTCCGTACGCTGCAGATGTCATGGTATCCGGGCAAGTTCGGCGAGGTCTGGGGCGAGGATGGTCCGTGGCTGCGCATGTTCCGTAACGCGCGCAAGTCGCTGGGTTAATCACACACCGCATAGGGCGTTGCCCTGAAACAAAAATGGGAGGCTGCGGCCTCCCATTTTTGTTGTTCGTGAGATCCGAATTACTGGATCTTGGCGCTTTGACGCTGCTTGGCGATTTGTTGCTGGAACTCTTGCTCCTGAATCGCTTGAGCCAATTGGCCTTTGACCTGGTCGAATGGCGGCGGTGTCAGCGGACGACGATCTTCCACCAGAATCACGTGCCAGCCGAAGTCGGTTTTCACGGGTTCGGTGGTGTACTTACCCTTGCCCAGCTTGACCATGGCGTCGCCAAATGGCTTCACGAAATTGGTGGGGGCAGCCCAACCCAGATCGCCGCCATTGTCTTTCGAACCCGGGTCGGTGGAGTTCTGTTTGGCCAGGCTCTCAAAGCTATCACCCGAGTTCAGCTTGCTAATGACGGTTTTCGCTTGAGCTTCGCTCGGTACCAGAATGTGGCGGGTCTTGAATTCTTCTTTACCCAGACCGGCATTAATCTGGTTGTAGGCTTGCTTGAGCTGCTCATCCGACACCGGGTGCTTCTGGGCGAATTGAGCCATGTAGGCGCGGATCATGACGTTCTGTTCGGCCAGCTTCATGGCGGCCTGCAGGTCAGCCTGGTTGCCCAGGCCGGCTTTTTTGGCGTCTTGCAGAATCAGCTCGCGCTGGATCAGCTCTTCGCGGATGGCATTACGCAGTTCTGGCGTGTCTTTGGCGCCCTGGCTCACGCGTTCGGCGACCAGCAGGTTAGCTAGTGATTGCGGAATTGCAGTGCCGTTGACTGTAGCCACAGCGGCGGGGGCGGCATAAACAGGGGCTGCCGATAGTATGGCGGCAGAGATCAGGGTGGAAACCAGTGTCGAGGTACGTAGTGCTTTCAGATTCATGTTCGATTCCAGAGTATCAGGGGGCATCACCTGTCAGGAGTGATGCTTGTTTAGGCAGCATAAAGGCTGCCAGCATTCTTGGCTAGTCTTTTTATGTATTTCAGGCGGGCAGCACCTTTTTGAACGGGCGCACTTGTACGCTGCCGTAGACGCCTGCGGCCACATACGGATCGGCATCGGCCCAGGCTTGGGCATCGGCCAGGCTGGCAAACTCGGCGACAATGGCGCTACCGGTAAAACCGGCGGCGCCGGGGTCCGGCGAATCGACGGCCGGGAAGGGGCCGGCCAATACGAGGCGACCCTCGGCCTGTAATGCCTGTAGTCGGGCAACGTGATCCGGGCGAACGGCCAGGCGCTTTTCCAGCGAGTTCGGGGTGTCTTCACCAACGATCAGATACAGCATGATTAATTCCCTTCTTTGGGTAGATGCTTGGCCATATAGAGGCCTTGTGCCATAACGAACAGCAGCATGAGACCCATGCCGCCGAAGAGTTTGAAGTTGACCCAGGTATCGGTGTCGAATTGATACGCCACAATCAGGTTCAGGCCACCCATGGCGCTGAAAAAGAGAATCCACCACAGGTTCAGGCGTTGCCACATGGCCGCGGGCAGCTCAACCTGCTGGCCCATCATGGCTTTGACGAGATTCTTTTTCATGAAGCGGTTGGAGACCAGGAAGACGATGGCGAACAGCCAGTACAGAATGGTCGGCTTCCACTTGATGAAGGTTTCATCACGCAGCCAGATGGTGGCGCCACCAAATACAACAATCAGACCGAGACTGACCCACTGCATCGGGTCAACCTTGCGGGTCTTGATCCAGGTCCAGCCGATCATGGCGGCCGTTGCCACAATGGCGACGGCGGTGGCGACATAGATGTCGGCCATTTTGAATGCCGCAAAGAATAGAACGATGGGTAGTAGGTCAAAAAGAATTTTCATGTCGGTATTATTGCGGCAGGGTGAGGTGCGAAGCAAGCGTGCTGGCGCTGGCTTCGGCGTCGTAGGGCAGGATGCCGAGGCAGGGGGCGTCTAGTCGTTGTTTCAAGGTCTGGATGTTTTCATCATGCGCCTGGAAATCGGGATCGACCAGGTTGCCAATCCAGCCGGCCAGCTCGAGGCCTTCCTGCCGGAGTGCGGCAGCCGTGAGTAGTGCATGGTTCAGGCAACCCAGACGCAAGCCAACGACCAGAATGACGGGGATATCCAGTTCACGAATCAGATCGGGTTGTGACAGGGTATCCGATAGCGGTGCATAGAGCCCTCCCACCCCTTCAACGAGCAGCAGGTCGGTGTGTTCGCAAGCCGCATGAAAACACTCGATGATCGGTGGGATTGTAATTTCCATGCCGGCACGGCGGGCAGCAATGTGCGGGGATAGGGGTTCCTGGAGTAGCCATGGGTTCACTGTCGTGACCGGCAGTGCGACATTGGCAGCCGCCATCAGGCGCACGACATCATCGTTATGGCCGTTGTTATCGGTACCCGCAGCGACCGGTTTCAGTGCGGCAGCACGCAAACCCCGTGCATCGGCAGTAGCGAGCAGAGCGCAGGTCACATGGGTTTTACCGATTTCGGTGTCGGTGCCGGTAATGAAGTAGACCTGGGTCATGATGGGGTTCTGCATTTTCGGGCATGAATCAACAGCACCTCGTAGGTGAGCGGTAAACCGGTTTCGGTACGCAGACCTTCATAAGCTTCGATCAAACGGCTACGCGCCTGACGGCTGATGGGGGCTGCCGCGCCGGCAGCTAGATGATTGGCACCCACGCCGCGAATGGAGCGACGTAATGATTTGAAGTCCGGATGCCAGGTGGTGATAGATTCGACGTGAGCGCTCAAGATATCCAGATCAGCGTTCTCTAGGCATTGGTGAATTGTTTGAGGTAATGCGCAATTTAGCACGTGTTGTGCCGGGGAGAGTTCGGCCGCTGCCAAGGTGCTGGCAAGTTCTTTGAAGGTGCCGGAGACGAGCGTGGCCGCAAAAAATTCACCATAGGGTTTGAGTGCGCGCGCTGCTTCGCGGGCAGCGACCTGGTTATCACACCACTGCCAGGCTAGGCTAGAGAGGTACACATCCAGCACCGCAGCAGGTAGTGGAAGTGCCTGCAGATCAGCATTGATGCGTTGGCTGCTGAAAGTATGAGGTAATTGACGGAGCATGTCGCCGGCAAAATCCAGCGCAAGCAGGGATGCGTTTGGATACGTCGGTTGTAGCGCGTTGAGGCAGTAGCCCGTGCCGCAACCTGCATCAAGGAGCAGTCCCCGGAAGCTTTGGGGTAAATGCTTTTTTACCAGGGCCACCAACATGTTTGCTACCTGCGTTTGCAGGTTGGCAACCTGGTCATAAGAGGGGGCGGCCCGATTAAAACTCTGGCGAACACTGTTCATAGCAGAGTGGCCAGTGTGTCGGCAATTTGTCCGGCATGCGTTAGCGGTAGTGCGTGGCTGCCACCCTCAATGCGCATGAGCGGGGTGTCAAACTGTGCTTCCAGCCAGAGACTGGCCTCCAGCGGAACAACGTGATCGGCTGTGCCATGGATGAGCGTGATTGACGGGCGCTCTTCATCCATGGCGCAAAGGTTGCGCAAATCCAGGGTTCGTAAAAAGGTCAGACCGGTGGCCAGGCGATCCGGATCAGTTTCCGTGACGGCTAGCAAGTGCGCGGAAAGTGCTTTATCACGAGTTGCTGTGGTGTCGCCGTGGCGGATAAGCGTTGCAAAGCGTTTTAGTAGTGCTGCAGGATTTTCTTGCAGGCGTTGATCAAAGTCATCGAGCAATGACGTTGGCTGACCGGATGTCCAATCAGAGCGATTCATGAAGCAGGGGGTACTGCTGATCAGCGTTAGCGTATCAACACGTTCGGGAAAGCAGCTTGCAAAGGCCAGCGCCAGTTCACCGCCGAGTGACCAACCGACCAGGTGTGTCTTTTCAGGAAGACTGACGAAAAGAGATTCGAGGGCAGAGGCCTGTGACATGTTTTCAGAGAGCGGTAATGCGGGCGTCAGAATTTCGGACGCAACACCACGCTGGCGCATGGCCTCGACCACGGGTGACCAAATGCCTGGCTGGAAGCCCCAGCCGTGAAGCAGCACCATCGGGGAAAGCATGGCTCTCATTGTGCACCACCAATGGCTGCAATCAGCCCTCTGATGTGATCCGGGGTATGGGCAGCCGACAGCGAGACTCTGAGTCGGGCTGCGCCGATAGGTACAGTGGGCGGGCGGATTGCAGGCACCCAGTAACCTTGCGCCAGTAAACGTTCGGAGAGCGCTAGCGTGGCTGCGTTGTCACCAACGACCAGGGCCTGAATACCAGTGCGGGAGGGCAGCAATGCATACGGCAGATTCAGTGCAGCAATACCTTCGCGGAAGTTGCGGATGTTGTCATGCAATTGTTCTCGCAGATCGTCGCCTTGCCGAATACGTTGCAGCGAGGCGAGCAAGGCACCGGCGATCATGGGGCTGGGGCCCGTGGTGTAGATATAGCTGCGCGCCCGCTGAATGAGCCATTCGACGAGGTTGTGGCTGCCGGCGACGAAAGCACCGGAAACGCCGGCTGCTTTGCCCAGGGTGCCAATCATGATCAGATTCGGGTGGGGTGGCAGGCCGGCATCGGCAATGCTGCCGCGGCCTTCGGGACCGAGCACGCCCAGGCCGTGGGCATCATCGACGACGAGCCAGGCATCGTATTGCACGGCCAGATCCAGCAGTGCCTGCAAGGGTGCTTCATCCCCATCCATGCTGAAAACGCTGTCTGTCACGATGAGGCGGGCACCGCCAGCGGCAACCGGCGTTGTGGCCAGTTTCCGTGCCAGGTCGTCGGTGTCGGCATGGCGATAGCGCACGTGCTGCGCGCGGGAGAGTAATGCGCCGTCAATCAACGAGGCATGATTCACGCGGTCCGCGAAAATGACATCGTGACGATCGGCCAGCGCCGTGAGCACGCCGAGATTGGCCAGAAAACCGGCCGGAAAAAATACGGCGGCCTCGCGTTGGGCAAAGTCGGCAAAGGCTTGTTCGAGCCGTGCAAAAATTTCCAGCCGGCCGCTGACCAGTTGAGAGGCGCCAGCGCCCACGCCCCATTGCCGAATGGCCTCGATAGCGCCTTGTTTGAGAGCATCGTCGTTGGCGAGACCCAGATAATCGTTACTGGCAAAGGCAACGAGTGGCTTTCCGTCGAGCACCATCTCGGGGCCGCAGGGGTTTTGCGGGGTGCGCCGGATGCGCTTCAGATGCGCGGCATCCAGTTGCGCCAGTGCGCTGTTGAGATCGCCGGGCGTCATGTGGCGTTGGCGAGCGTTTCGTTGAGTGCGCCCAGCGCTTGTTCGGCCATCCACTCGGCTTGGCTCTCTGTTAGCACATAGGGAGGCATCAGATACAACGTATTGCCGATCGGGCGCATGAGCAAGCCGCGTTGCAGGGCATTGGCGAAGAAACGACGGTTGAAGTCAGGCATATCCGTATCGACATCGGCCGCCCAGATCATGCCGCGATTGCGGAAGTGCCGCACACGGGGATGCACTGCGATGCATCGCAGGCGCTGCGTGATGGTGGCACTGAGCTTGCGGTTGGCGTTGAGGACATCATCCGATTCGAAGATGTCCAGCGTGGCCAGTGCCGCTCGGCAGGCTAACGGGTTGCCGGTATAGGAATGCGAATGCAGAAAGCCCCGGCGTGTGTCGTCGTGCCAGAAGGCCTGGTAGATGGTTTCAGAACTCAAGACTACGGAAAGTGGCAGGTAACCGCCGGTAATGCCTTTGGATAGGCAGAGCAGATCCGGGCGGATGCCGGCTTGTTCATGGGCGAAGAAACTACCCGTACGGCCGAAGCCCACAGCGATTTCGTCGCAGATCAGATGCACGCCATAGGTGTTGCAGAGTGTGCGCACGCGCTTCAGATACTGTGGGTCATGCATCGCCATGCCCGTTGCACATTGAACGAGCGGTTCGATGATGATGGCGGCAATTTTGCCGTCACGTGCGATGAACAATTGTTCCAGCGCATCGGCGGCACGATTGGCAACGCTGACGGCGCTTTCGCCCGGTTCGGCCAGGCGGGCATCCGGCGAGGGGGCCAGGTGCACATGGTCACTACGGACGAGCGGCGCGTAGGCGTCGCGGAACAGCGGAATATCAGTCACCGACAGGGCACCCACCGTTTCACCGTGATAACTGCCTTGCAGGCAGACAAATTCACGTTTATCCGTACAGCCTTGATTTTGCCAGGCATGCAACGACATCTTGAGCGCAATTTCCGTGGCGCTGGCACCATCCGAAGCAAAGAAAGCGTGACCCAGAGCCCCACCGGTTTTGCGTGACAGATGCTCGGCCAGTTCGATAGCCGGCGCATGGGTAAAGCCGGCCAGCATCACGTGCTCAAGGTGGTTGAGCTGGTCGGTGATCGCGGCGTTGATCCGCGGGTTGCCATGCCCGAACAGATTGACCCACCAGGAGCTGATGCCGTCGAGAATGCGCTTGCCGTCAAAGTCTTCCAGCCACACACCCTCGGCGCGGGCAATGGGTACCAGCGGTAATGCCGGGTGATGTTTCATCTGGGTGCAGGGGTGCCACACCGAATCCAGGCTGCGTTGCAGCCACGCACTGTTGTGGGTCATGTCAGTGCAGGATGCTCGGTTGTGCTGTCATGGCTTCCGGCATCTCCAGATGGGCCAGTTCACCATCGGCATTGGCGTACATGGGGGAGCCGCAGTCGTCGCAGTACTCCATGGGAAACCGGTGGTCATGGGTAACGATGTCGGTCACCCCCAGACGGCGCAATACCTGTTCGATTTCAACGGCCATATCGACCTGCTCATCTTCCACGCCGAGCATGGGCCAGACCACACCGTGGTATAGCGCATCCTCGTGACGCGGGCCGAGACCGATGCGATATTCCTCAAGGCGTTGCGCATGGAATGGCCCGATGACTGCGCGCTGTTTTTCCGGCGGCAGATTGATGGCTTCTGCCAGAAAACGGACGCAGGCCTCCACC
This sequence comes from Rhodocyclaceae bacterium, assembly GCA_023253415.1. Lineage (GTDB taxonomy): Bacteria > Pseudomonadota > Gammaproteobacteria > Burkholderiales > Rhodocyclaceae > Fluviibacter. The sequence continues at coordinate 4,014 of JALRGK010000168.1, read as the reverse complement.
GAATGCGGACGGGATTCCCGGTCTGCCGCGGCGCAAGCCGCGTGAAAGGCATCGGGTGGCAGCATCTGCACGCGGCAACCGGCTAGTAGTGGTTCAAGCACCTTGAGAGCCTGGGTCGACCAAGCCGCGGCAATTTCTCTGCGCTCGTTGAGCTGGACGCTACTGTTGGCGGCACGGGGCTCCTGCCAGCGGAAAAATGCTTCGCCACGCGGTACCGAAACAGCCGCTATCAGATAGCGGGTGTCGGAGAGGAAGCGGTTGGTTTCTTCGCTGGCCTGCGCATGCAGCGCTGCTGTTTTGCCGGATGCCAGCGATTCAGCCAGGTGACGTGTGAGCTGTGCCAGCTGCGTAAATTCGCGCGGGATCTGATCTGGCCCTGCCAGCATGCCGAGCAGTGCGACGTTGGCATGTCGGGTGAGTACGGTCGCCTTGAGGGCGTCACTCAGTGCAGTTTGATCTTTGCTGTTCAGTACAGGGGCCGGAATCGCGTACCGGGACCAGGCCAGCAAAGGGCAGGCGATCAGCAGGACATCATGTGCTTCCCCGTTGATTTGGGTGACCGTCGACTCCACGGCGGACTCGATGGTGTCCATCAGCGCATCGTGCGCAACGGGCTCGCTTTCGGAGAGGCGGTTGAGTACGGTGTTCAGCGACTCATCATCACCATCGGCGAGTAATTGTTCGACCAGAGACTGCAGACGGCTGTGCCAGTGTGTACGCTCGATACGGCTACCCGCCTGGGCAAGCCCGGTGGCCAACCAGTTGAGTTGGGCCATTTCACGGGACAAACGGGGGCGCGAGCCGTAGGGAGGTCTTTTCATGGTGCCATTTTACCAAGCCTGGTCCGCACTGTACGGGCTAATGCGGCGTAGTTCAGGTTTGTCATGGTTTGATGCCATAATTTCTGCCCATCAGGTTCTTCGGATGTCTGCCATGCTGTTCGTATTGTCCCCTGCCAAATCCCTTGATTTCGAGCCGGCACCCGCTGCCGTGCCTCATACGCAACCGCGTTTTCTGGAGAAATCTGCGCCGCTGATTGACATCCTTCGCCTGCAATCACCGGCTCAGATCGCTGAGCTGATGTCGCTCAGCGACAAACTGGCCGTGCTGAACGTGACGCGCTATGCCGATTGGTCAGTGGCACATACCCAGCCGGAGGCCAAACAAGCCATTCTGGCGTTCAATGGGGATGTGTACGAAGGCCTGGATGCCCCCAGTCTGAACAAAAAGCAGCTGGCGTATGTGCAGGATCATGTGCGGGTGCTCTCCGGTCTCTATGGCGTATTGCGTCCGCTGGACCTGATGCGGCCCTATCGTCTGGAAATGGGAACCAAGCTGGCCAATCCGGCCGGTAAAGACCTCTACGCCTGGTGGCGGGAGAGCAATACGGCGGCGATCCTGGGGGATCTGGCCGAGGCGGGGCAGCCGCTCATCAATACGGCCTCCGACGAGTATTTCAAATCGGTTGATCGCAAAGCCCTGGCCAAGGCCGGTGTGCGTATCGTGGATTGTGTTTTTGAAGACTTCAAAGATGGCAAGTTCAAGATCATCAGTTTCTATGCCAAGCGGGCACGCGGCCTCATGGTCCGCGCCGCCGCAGAAGCAGGCTGGAAAAGCGCCGAAGATCTGCAAGGCTTCGATGCCGAGGGTTATGCCTATGTGCCGGCCGCATCGTCAGAGGACAAGCTGGTGTTCCGCCGGCGAGTGGCCTGAATCCGTGTCACCAAAGAGATGGGTCATGGCCGCATCCGGTGCCAGAATCGCGAAGGGGCAGGGGCGTTGACGCGCGCGCGCCAGTTTCAGTACCAGGTTGTCCCGGCTGATCAGCAGATCGGCCTTGGCGTATTGAGCAAGTTCCAGAAACATCTGGTCATCCGGATCCCGACATTTGGGCAGGGGCGGCAGATCGGCGTCGCCAGGCGTTACCGGTACGACCGTCAGATGGGCCCGGTAGCGCTGCAGCAAGTTGTCGCGGCCGACCGCGTCCAGGTGGAACTGGGGATAGCCCGTCACACGCTCCAGTTCGGCCAGGGTGCGCTCGTTGGCCAGACAGATTACCTGATTGCTGGCAATGGCTGTTGCCAAACGGGCCAGCGGCGGCGCCAGAAAATGAAACAGATCCATGACCACGTTGGTATCCAGAACCAGTCGTGCTGGCGTGGCCACCGTCGCGGGTGTTGAACTCATGTCAGACACAATGACGGAACGATCTGTGTGTGAAAGCTGCGGTGCCTGCTGTGCCAGCTACCGCGTGGATTTTCACCCCTCGGAGTTGGCAAAGTCTGTGGGCGGTGCCGGCGTGCCGGCTGCCATGGCTATTTCGCTGACGCCAAAACTGATGCGCATGAAGGGCACGGATGATGCTGCGCCCCGCTGCATTGCCCTGAATGGCCAGATCGGCCAACAGGTTGGTTGCACCATTTATGCGGACCGGCCATCGCCCTGCCACGAGTTCAATCCCTGGGCGGCACTGGGCATTGTGGATGATGCCTGTGACCGGGCGCGTCGTCGTCATGGTTTGCCGCCTATTGTTATAGGTGAACGCTGACGCAATGGATTAAACGAGGGTCAGTAAATCGTTGTACGCCGTTTCAAACTGGTTCAGGCCGGCGGTCTGTAGATCCTGACCGACCTGTTCCAGGTCAATACCCAGAGCGCTGATCGCTGCGAGTTGATCGGCAGCGGTTTCAACATCGGCCGTCAGGCGCTGTGCGGCAACGCCATGGTCGCGGAAGGCTACCAGCGTGGCGTCCGGCACGGTGTTCACCGTTTGCGGGCCAATCAGTTCTTCCACATAGCGGGTGTCGCGGTAGGCGGGGTTTTTAACCGAGGTCGACGCCCAGAGCAGCCACTGTGGCTTGGCGCCATGGGCCTGAAGATCGGCTTGTTGGCCGGATTGCAGGCCCTGCCATTGCTGATACGCCGTTTTACAGAGCGCGATGGCGGTTTTGCCCTGTAGGGATTCGGGTAGCTTCGGGTCCAGCGTACTATCGGTGCGGCTGACAAAAAAGCTGGCAACGGATGCCACATCGCCAATGCGCTCGGGGGTGCCCTGCTGCTGGCAATGCGCCACCCAGCGGCGCAAACCGGCTTCATGTGCCGCTTGCACGGCTTCCAGCTGCTCCAGCGAGAAAATCAGCGTTACATTCACGTTGATGCCCCGGGCGATGACATCCGCAATCGCAGTGCAGCCAGCCGGGGTCGCCGGAATCTTGATCATGGCATTCGGGCGCTGGATAGTGTGCCAGAGCCGGACTGCGGCTGCGGTGGTGCCATCCGCGTCATGGGCCAGGCGAGGCGATACTTCGAAACTGACATAACCCTGTTCGCCCTTGGTTTGTGTCCAGAGTGGCAAGAAGAGGTCGCAGGCGGCCTGAATATCCGGAAGAACAACGGTTTCAAAGCGGATTTCCGGGTCGCTTTCAGCAGAGCGGGCGGCCGCGATGGCCGGTTGGTAGGCGGTATCCTTACTCAATGCTTGGTGGAAGATGGCCGGATTCGAGGTCAGGCCGGCCACGGCATCTTCATGAATCCAGTTTGCCAGGGTGCCACTCTCGATCAATTGGCGTGACAACGTGTCTAACCAGATTTGTTGGCCAAGTTGTGCAACCGCAGCAATGCGGCTCAGGGAAGCGGGGGCTTGATGCGTTGATGGTGTCATGGCACTCTGATGGTCAGTTTCGTGTAAGGGTAAAGGCGTAATTATGGCGTCTGACCTGTGAAACCATCGTCCATCGTAAATGGCGATGATGACCGGCCTGACATCATTCAGGAAGCGGCAGGACGTTTTTTATCATAAAAACAGATGTAGTCATCACTGCATCGTGACAAGTAAGCCAGAGGAGGCTGAGGAACTATGGGCAAGTATCAGGATTTTCATATCTTCGGCCATGCCACCAAAAGATAAAGCGGCCGGGATCCCCAGAATCACGTAGTTGCTGACACTGACAATGATTGTGGCAGTTTTACGCGCCAGGCCGTACTCGTCAATCAGGAAAGCAACTGCCGGTTCCA
>JALRGK010000076.1 GCA_023253415.1 Rhodocyclaceae bacterium | reverse complement strand
ACTGCTGACCGTAATCGCCATCATCGGCATTCTGGCGGCGATCGTGATTCCCACCGTGGGCACAGTGCGGGAAAAGGCCCAGCGGGCCGTCGACTCGAACAATCTGCGCGAAATCGTCAAGGCCGCCCAAATCTACGCGGGGGAGAACAACGACCGGCTGCCCGATCCCCGGGCCATTCCCGCCACCACGCTGCAAAATGCGACGCCCGCCCTCCTCTGGCCCGGCATTCTGGCGGAAGTGTGCAAGCACGTTGGTGCCCGCGAAATCGTTGGCGATAACAAGATCTGCAAGGTCTCGGCTGTTGGCGTGGGTATGCGCTCGCACCCGGGCGTTGCCAGCCAGATGTTCCGTGCACTGGCCGAAGAGGGCATCAACCTGCAGATGATCTCGACCTCGGAAATCAAGATCTCCGTGATCATTGATGAAAAGTACCTGGAGCTGGCCGTTCGCGTTCTGCACCGTACTTTTGGTCTGGATCAGGCTAAATAAGTACCGGCTACGTTTGACCGGGCGGGGCTGACCCGTTAGAATTCAGCCTCCGGTTTTTAACCACACGTTAAACCGGATTGGAGACGTGGCCGAGTGGTCGAAGGCACTCCCCTGCTAAGGGAGCATACCCCAAAAGGGTATCGGAAGTTCGAATCTTCTCGTCTCCGCCAAATACAAGAAACCCGCATCGCTCATGGCTTTGCGGGTTTTTTTATTGCTCTGTCATGGAAATGGCTCTGAAGAGTCTTCGGCTCAATGTACAGGGCTCCGGTTGTTTGTACGAGGCCCATTTAAGGTGTATGGTTTGTGAGGTTGACGTCAAAGTCTGACGGTAACAATTCTGAATTCGGAGGTTTGTATGCAACACGTTGTCCGTAAGTTTCTTTCGATCCTTTTCCTTGGGTTAGCGTTTGTGAGTTTTGGTGCAAGTGCAGCTGACGCGCCTAAAGTGCCAGCTGGCACGGTGAATATCACCGAGACCCAGTTTGCGCTGATTGTGGGTGGTAGCCGGGGCGCTGGTGTGCTGAACTATCAGGGTAAAAACTATCCCTTCAAGATCAGCGGCATGAGTGTGGGGGCCAATGTGGGCATCTCCAAAGTGTCATTGGCCGGCGAGGTGTATGACATGGCTGATATTTCCAAGTTCTCGGGTACGTTCACCAAGCTGGAAAGCAGTATTACCCTGGGGGGTGGCGTGGGCGGTACGATCCTTAAAAACCAGAATGGCGTGATCATGCGTTTGACCAGCACCTCGGAAGGTGTTCAGCTGAACCTGAGCAGCAGTGGCGTTACCGTTAAGCTGGATTAATGCAGAAATGGCCGGAGCGATGTTGCTGGATCTCTCTAAGCTGGAACAGGCTCTGGCCGAATTTTCCCGTGAGCGGGACTGGGATCAGTTTCATACGCCCAAAAATTTAGTCATGGCGCTGACGGGCGAGGTCGGTGAGCTCAATGAGATTTTCCAGTGGCTGACCGACGCCGAGGCCCGCGAGGCCGGGCGTTCAACGGCAACGGCAGTACACGTCGGTGAAGAGTTGGCCGATGTGTTGCTTTATCTCGTGCGATTGAGCAGTGTGCTCGGCGTCGATCTGAATGCGGCCGTTGTTGATAAGTTGGCCAAGAACGCGCTGAAGTATCCGGCGGACAAGGTGCGGGGCAGCAGCCGCAAAGCGGATCCATTTGCCGGGTAGGTGGCATATGCCGTTGCGTTGGGGATGTCTACTATTGCTGGCGACGTTGTTGGCCGGATGCGCCGGCTTTAAGCCGGACACGTCGTTACCGGCAACAGTGGTGGTGAGCCCGAATCTGGATGAACGACGCCCATCGCTGGTAGTGATTCATTACACAAGTAACGATAAGGCGGCGCATTCGCTTAATACACTGACGTCGCCGGAGCGGCGGGTGAGTGCGCATTATCTGATTGCACGGGATGGTACGTTGTTTCAACTGGTGCCAGAGAATAAGCGGGCGTGGCATGCGGGACAGTCTTACTGGGCGGGTCTGACGGATGTGAATTCGGCGTCAATCGGCATCGAACTGGATAACACGGGGCAGGAGCCCTATGACGATGCGCAGATCCAGACGCTTGAGTTGTTGCTGCAAGATCTGCGGGTGCGTTACCGGATTCCGGCGGCGAATTTCGTTGGTCATTCGGATGTGTCGCCGGGGCGAAAGATTGACCCGGGCCCCTATTTTCCCTGGCAGCGGTTGGCGGTGTCTGGCTTTGGTCTCTGGTGTGATGCGCCACCGGAAGAGACGGCAGCATTGCCGATGAGCATGTCGGCAATGCTGGTATTGCTGGGCTACGACCCACGCATGCCGGATGCATCGCGTGAAGCATTTGCTCGTCATTATCTGTCGGATGCGCAAGGCAACATCCATGAAGACGAGGTGGTGGCCCGGCGTACCGCCTATTGTCTGGTGAAGCGGAAGACCGGTCAGGCCTTTGAGCCCGTTTCGCCAGACCAGAACCCCTGATGGCTTGTTATTTATCGCCTATTGCATCACCTCTGTAACGGCTATAACCGTTACAGAGAGACTATTTTGGTACACCTCTGTAACATTTATACCTGTTACAGAGACTTTGATTTAGTTTCCTCTGTAACGGTTATGGAGGATGCCTTGAGTACCCATTGCTGGACGTGTCTTGCCCCGTTTATGCCCAAGCGCAAAGATGCCCGATATTGCTCGGTTGCTTGTCGTGTGCGAGCGTATCGTCTGGCTATGTCTCCGGCCGCTCGTGCCAAGGCGCGTGTGTTAGACGCCAAGCGTCATCGCGTGGCGTATGCGGCACGCTTTGCCAAGCCCATGGATAAGGAGGCGTCCGAATGAGCCGAAGCAAGTGGCGTCGGGCAGGGCAAGTGGGCGTCGTGCTGGCGCTGGTGCTGCCTGTTATAGGGCATATAGGGCAGGTGGCTGCGCAGAGCACTGCAGGTGATCGTGAAGCGCTGCTTTCTCAACGCATATGCAGCAATCTGGCGTCAGAAACACAACGTGTGCTGAATGACGCTGGTGATACCCATAAGTACCTGTCACCCTACATTGCGGTCGATTTGTATCAACAGGTTGCTGCTGATAGCCTGACATCGATGGTTGGGTCGGACACTGAAGGCTTGGTGCTGCCGGAGATGTCTGCCTTACCGTGTCAGGACACGGTGTCCGATTTCATGATGGCGATCAAGAAACGGATGGAATATGGCCGCTTCGATCGGATGGTTGCCGGCAACCGGGTCTGGTTGACCGGGGCAGCGATCTTGCTGCTGATCGCTTTGATGGCCTGGGTGGCTGTGCGCCGGCTGCGCCAGCGTGAGCCATCACTGAAAGATTAAAACTGCTTAACGGGCACTGTGCGCCTAACGAGCGCTCATTTTCCCGGTTTTCTGAACATAGGTCAGGTAGGCAACGAGGTCGGCCTGTTCCGGTGAGCCCCATTCCAGTGGTGTACCCCGCAGGGGCCCCTGTAAGCAGACCTGTACGACTTCATCCAGATGCAGTTTAGGCACCCCGAAACGGGCCTGTGAGTTCATGGCCGGATGCGGATACGGTTTAGTGAAATTGGGGCCAAAGGTGCTTGCTTCCGCATGGCAGTTGCTGCAGGCTCGGCCATTGGTGGAGAGCTTGTCACTGCGGAAGAGTTTTTCACCACGAACAATGGCGGCATTGTCCGTGGGATATTTGGCTTTGTAATTGGCTGGGCGTAGGGTGGTGGGCAAGCCATCATCCAGCTGTGCGGGTTTGGCTGCATGGGCAGCGGTGGTCGTGAGCGCTAATGTCGCGGTGCAAATCAGCGCCAGCTTCTGATGCATTTTCATACGGCCTCCGTTACAGGTGACTCGAAAGGTGTGCGCACAAAATAACCGATTGTGACCGAACTGCCAACCCGAGTTGCCGTGTTGGTTCTACAATGAAGTATCCATCGTGTTGTCAGGGGTTAAGGATGATTTTTCCGCGGGTGCCGAATATTCAGGGGTTGCTAGCGTTCGAGGCGCTGGCGCGTCATCGTAATGTGACGCAGGCTGCGGATGAGTTGTTTATTACGCCTAGTGCGGTGAGCCACCGGATCCGCCAGATTGAAGAACAGCTCAAGTTCAAGCTGTTCGTGCGTAAGGATTTCAGTCTGACACCGGAAGGTGAGGCTTATCTCAAGCGAGTACGGGAAGCATTGACGATTCTGCAGGTGACGGAGCCGTTGGGCCCGATGGGGAATCGGACCACCCTGCGTCTGGCGGTAACGCCCACCTTTGCCCGTCAGATGCTGATGCCTCGCCTGGCGTTGTTTCGTTATGCCTATCCGGAAATAGATCTGGTGCTGCAAGTGTCGATTCCGCTCTTTAACGTGGTGTCTCAGGAAACCGATCTGGAAGTTCGCTTCGGACAGGGGCCCTTTGCCGACCGGGAGTCGGTCCACCTGATGTCGGATCATGTGACACCGGCTTGCAGTCCGAACTACCTGAATGAAGTAGGCGGTCTGGCGGGGTTCGATCAGGATGATATTGTGACCCGATCACTGATGATTCATAGTGAGCTGGAGCCCTGGGAAACCTGGTTTGATCATTGTGGACTGGATAAGCAGCGCCTTAAAACGACGGCTAAATTTAATGATCTGGGGCTTCTTTACGATGCGGCGGCAGCCGGGCTGGGCGTTTGTCTGGTGCGCAGCCGTTTGGGTTCGGCGTGGCTGGAAAGCGGCCGCCTGATCCGCTTGTCGGATCATGTGATTCCTGCAACAAACCACCACTACCTCTGCTGGAAGCCCGGCGTGGCCGAGCGCTGGGAGTGTGCGGCCTTTATCGAATGGTTTACGACGGAGATGCGCCAGCTGGCTGAATAATTCTCAACATTGGGTCAAATGTTTTCATGATGTCGTATGGGTGTGCTGCCTATAATTTTTAACAGCATGCGCTAACAGTAACAATCACAACACGCCTGATCTGATAAGGATGCCGACGATGGAAGCACGTCACCAGAAGCAAGATGCGGAAAAGCCGCTGATCGATGACATTCGCCTGTTGGGGCGTATTCTGGGCGATGTGATTCGCACCCAGGAAGGTCCGGGGGTGTACGAGCTGGTGGAAGAGATCCGTAAGCTCTCTGTGGCTTTCCGGCGGGATGCCGATCAGGCCGCGGATCAACGCCTGAAAAAATTACTCAAACGGCTCTCTGATGAAGATTCGGTTCGCGTGATCCGGGCTTTTACCTATTTCAGCCACCTGGCCAATCTGGCGGAAGATCGTCATTACATCCGGCGTCGTGCGGTCCACGAACGGGCCGGGCAGTTACAGCCGGGGAGTATCGATGCCGCGATGCATAAGTTGCAGAGCCGTGGCATGACGACCAAGGTGATTGCGCAGACCTTGGCGCAATCCTATGTGTCGCCGGTACTAACGGCGCATCCAACGGAAGTGCAGCGTAAGAGCATTCTGGATGCCGAGCGGGATATTGCCGAGTTATTGACCGAACGTGATGTGATTCGGGGTGAGGCGGCGGTATTAAGAAAGGCTAACCCGTTGCTGGAACGCCGCCTACAGGCCAATGAGCTGCAGATCCGGGGGCGAGTCACCCAGCTTTGGCAAACGCGTTTGCTGCGTTTTACCAAGCTCACTGTGATTGATGAAATTGAAAACGCCTTGAGCTACTACAACAGTACATTTCTGGCGGAAATTCCCCGACTTTATGCCACGCTCGAAGCAGATTTGCCGGGTAAGCCGGTGGCCAGTTTTTTCCGCATGGGTCACTGGATCGGCGGGGATCGGGATGGTAACCCCAATGTCACGGCAGAGACGCTGGCTTATGCCACGCAGCGCCAGTGTGAGGTCGCGCTGCGCCATTATCTGAACGAGGTGCGTCTACTGGCGCGAGAGCTTTCGCAGTCCGCCATGCTGACCGATTTTACGCCTGAGGTTCTGGCGTTGGCAGAAGCCTCGGCAGACCGCAGTGAGCATCGTCAGGATGAAATTTATCGGCGCGCACTCATGTTTATTCACGAGCGGTTGACGGCGACGGCGCGCTGGATGCAGGGTGGGGCCTCGGTCGATCTGGCACCTTGTGCAGACGTGTCTCCCTATGCGGCAGCGGCGGATTTTGGCGAAGATCTGCGTGCGATTGAGTCCTGTCTGGCGACCCAGGGGGCTGAAGCCTTGGCGTTGCAACGATTGCACCCGTTATTACGGGCGGTGGATGTGTTCGGCTTTCACCTGGCTACCGTTGACTTGCGTCAGAGCTCCGACAAGCATGAGGCCGTGGTCGCCGAATTGTTCA
>JALRGK010000172.1 GCA_023253415.1 Rhodocyclaceae bacterium | reverse complement strand
CAATATGCCCCGCTGACGGCTAAAGTGGGCAAACGACCGCTCCTGATTACGCCGCCCTGTATCAACCGTTTCTACATCATGGATCTGCAGCCCGAATCATCGCTGGTTCGTTATGCCGTCGAAGCGGGGCATACCGTGTTCCTGATTTCCTGGAAAAACCCGGGACAGGAAGACAGCCAGCGTACCTGGGACGATTACCTCGAGCTCGGTCCGTTCTCGGCGATTCCGGTGGTGCAGGCCATTAGCGGCAGCAAAACCATGAACATGCTGGGCTTCTGTATTGGTGGCACGTTGCTCTCATCGGCGTTGGCGGTTCTGGCGGCGCGTGGCGAAAATCCGGCGGCCTCTCTGACACTGCTCACGACCATGCTGGATTTTGCTGATACCGGTGATATCGATATTTTTGTCGATGGCCCATCGGTCGCGGCTCGTGAGGCCGCCATCGGCAAGGGTGGTTTGCTGGAGGGGCGTGAGCTGATGACGATGTTCTCGTCGTTGCGACCGAATGATCTGGTCTGGCCGTATGTGTCAGGTAACTACTTGCTGGGTAATACGCCACAGGCCTTCGATATTCTTTACTGGAATGCCGATTCAACGGGGTTGCCGGGTCCGATGGCCTGTTGGTATCTGCGGCACACCTACCTTGAAAACAAACTGCGCATTCCGGGTGAAGTAACGCTTTGTGATCAGCCAGTCGACCTTGGGCGCATTGATGTCCCGACGTACCTGTTTGCCGCAAAGGAAGACCACATTGTTCCCTGGCAAACGGCCTATCTGGTGACGCGTTTACTGCCGGGGCCGCATCGTTTTGTCCTGGGGGCCAGTGGCCACATCGCCGGTGTGATCAATCCGGCCAGCAAGAACCGACGCAGTTACTGGGTGGATGGAGACCTGAAGGGCGATGCCGAGCAGTGGGCGGCATCGTCGACAGAAAAGCCGGGCAGCTGGTGGCGTGATTGGTCGGCCTGGTTGGCAGACTTCAAGGGTGGTGAAAAATCAGCACCTAAGTCATTGGGTGGCAAGGGTTTTGATCCGATCGAACCAGCGCCGGGGCGATACGTTCGTCAGAAATAATTCGGTGAAATTGTTTGGGTCACTGTTTTGTTCCAGACTTTTGTTGTGATGCGGCAAAACAAGGGATACACTTATTCTCGAGCAGGTTATTCATTACCGGTCTTGTCGCTTGATTTTTTGTTTTTCAATTTGAAAGGATGTTTACATGTCGCAGCACATCGCATTCGTCACCGGCGCCATGGGTGGCCTCGGTACCGCTTTCTGTCAGGCTTTCGATAAGGCCGGTTACAAGGTTGTCGCCGCATACCACCCGGAGTTTGATGACAAGGAAGCCTGGCTGGCCGAGCAAAAGGCCGAAGGTTTCTCCAACTTCATTCCGGTCGCTTGCGATGTCGGTAACTATGAGTCGTGCGTTGCCGCAGCTGCCGAAGCTGAAAAGCTGGCCGGTGGCGTGATTGACGTCCTTGTTAACAATGCCGGTATTACCCGTGACAAGTTCTTCACCAAGATGGACAAGGGTCAGTGGGATGCCGTGATCAACACCAACCTGAACAGCGTTTACAACGTGACGCAGCCGTTCGCTGCCAAGATGGCCGAAAAGGGCTGGGGTCGTGTGATCAACATTTCGTCGGTGAACGGCGTCAAGGGTCAGGCTGGCCAAACCAACTACTCGGCGGCCAAGGCCGGCGTGATTGGTTTCACGAAGGCGCTGGCGGCTGAAATGGCAACCAAGGGTGTGACGGTTAACGCCATCACCCCGGGCTATGTGGCTACCAAGATGGTGATGGCCATTCGTGAAGACATTCTGCAAAGCATCGTCGACACCGTACCGATGAAGCGTCTGGCCAAGCCGGAAGAAATTGCTGGTCTGGCCGTTTACCTGGCTTCGGATCTGGCTGGTTTCATCACGGGCGCCACCATGAACATCAACGGCGGTTTGTACTACCAGTAATTGGACAACATCAGCACACGGTTTATTGCCGTATGCTGATTGCATGTCGTTGATTTGAAAGCCCTGCCGCGTTTTACTCGGCAGGGTTTTTCGTTTTATAATGCGTTGCAATATAGGGAAACGGACGGCAGTTTGTCCAACGTAATGTGTAATTTGTCTCAAGGCTAAGTGTATGACTGAATCGCAACGTTTGATCAAAAAGTATCCCAACCGTCGTCTGTACGATACCCGCACCAGTGCTTACATTACGTTGGCAGACATCAAGGAACTCGTGCTTCAGCATGAGAACTTTCTGGTGGTTGATGCCAAAACCGGTGATGATCTGACTCGCGCGATTCTGCTACAGATTATTCTGGAAGAAGAGAGTGGCGGCGTGCCGATTTTCAGTAGCGAAGTCCTCTCGCAAATGATCCGCTTCTACGGCAACGCCATGCAGTCGGTACTGGGTCAGTATCTGGAAACCAACATGAAGGCCTTCGTCGATTTTCAGAAGAAGATGCAGGGCAACAGTAACAGCAGCGATCTGTGGTCGCAGTTCCTGAACTTCCAGGGCCTGGCGATGCAGACGCTCATGTCCACCTATATGGACCAGAGCCAGAAAATGGTGCAGAACATGCAGTCGCAGATCCAGACTCAGGCACGCAGCATTTTTCAGGGTATGAACTTCCCGCAAGGCGGTAAGGGCTAACCCCGGCCTGATGAAACCGGTGGCCCTTCGGGGCCATTTTTCATTGAGCGCGCGCCATGAACACCGTATCGGCTTCGACTACACCGGATGCACCCTCGAACATCATTCTGCTCGGGCTGCCGGGTGCCGGTAAATCCACCGTCGGTGCCCGCCTGGCACAGCACCTGAATCG
>JALRGK010000134.1 GCA_023253415.1 Rhodocyclaceae bacterium | reverse complement strand
ATGCCGTGTAATCGTTCGCATGAATGCCTGTGCAACTGCCGGTAGAACCCACCGCACCGGGAAGAATGTAGAAATAAAAATCGTTGGTCGCACCCACCGTAATCGGGCCATGCGTTGGATCAGCAGACCCCAGTAACAGCTGATTGATACTGGCGGTGTTATCTGCCTTACCCGCATTTACGTAGTAACAATAGTTCTCTGCGAAATAATTCTTCTGCATCAGATAGATCGTTTTGAGGGTATTTTGCGCATCCGCATTCTTGGCAGCGCGAATGTTACCGAGCAGGACCGGTGTACCAATGGCGGCGAGAATGCCCAGCAATGCCAGGGTTACCACCAGTTCCATCAATGTCACACCTGCCTGTTTGTTCGATCGCATGGTTTGCTGGGCTGACCTTTTGGCCAGCCCCTCTCTGCATTACTGAACCGAAATACACTCGGCGGTTGCCGGGTACGACACATAGGTCGGCGTCGAGCCCGATGCGGTCGTATCCTGAACCACGGTGGACACTGTCAGACCAGCACAGTTGGCACCAGCCGGGTCAATATAGAACTTACCGGCCGTACCTTGAGCCGCCGCAGCGGCTGTCCCAGCGACTGCTTGCGCTGTGTCAGACGAGCTGTACGGGTTCTTGATGGTCTGCTTGGCATACGCCGCAAAATAATCCGCCAAATCCGATGCCGTTGCCGACATCGGGTTACAGGTTGGCGCCGTTGCACCGGACACTGTAGGCAGCGATGGCACCAGACCTGCCGAACACTTGGTAACTTCACCGGCAATATACGACTTCATCGAATCATAGTTCTGCTTGGTGGCACTGACCTTGGCCGACGTCTGATAACCCGAGTACATCGGGATACCAATGGCCGTCAGAATACCGATAATGGCGATCACCACCAGCAGCTCAACGAGCGTAAAGCCGGTCTGCTTCTGTTTGCGCTTTAGATAGTGTTTCATACAACCTCCCGTAACATGATCAATAAATGGCATGTGTGCCACAACTGCTGTATTGCAGTGTGATTCGGGAAGGTTGCGTAATAAATGGTTGCTATCTACTAATTTGATCAAATTAGTAGATAGGTACTAGATGCCTACCGGCTCAATTCTTTCTGGAGCAACTGAATATTGCTGGCATGCAGCGTTTCCTTCTGCTGCAGCGCCACCAGCTCCTTCATCTGATCCGGTGTCTTGGCACTATTCGCGGACAGATCCTTGATGCGTGCCTGAACCGTATTCAAGCGGCTGCGCTCCAGATCCATCTCCTCCTGGATAATGCGTTTGCGCTCGGCGGCCGCCGTATCGTAGGTTGATGCAGTCTTTGGCTTATCCGGCGTTTTAGCCGCTTCTTTAACAGCAGCCTCTTTAGCGACAGGCGCCTTTTTGGGTGCAGGTGATGGTGGGAGCACCATCTTGCTGCAACCACTCCCCTTTTCGACATTGGACAACGTCACCGAGCCATCGGCCCTTGGGCACTTGTAGACCTCGGCCAGTGCGGTGTCCTGTACGACCCAACCGGCCAGGAGTAAGCAACCACTAAAATATAGGCGTTTGACGTTCAAAGTAACCACCCACAGAGGACGTGTTCGGAATGTATCACAGGGCCAACTCAAGACAATCAGAGCTTGCTCAGATCAATGCCCTGCTTGGCTGCCAGTTCCTGAAACCCCATAAACACCCGTCGTTTGCGCAGCTCTGCCTCATCGTCTTCGGATTCTCGACGACGAATCTCTTCAGGAAGAATTTTCAACAGATTTTCCAGCTCATCAAGGCTAAATCGGCTCAGATCCATGACATATCGGGTGAATTGAATAAAATGGTGCTTTGCGTGCACGCAACCTAGGCATTGTAACCCCCAGACTGATGAAGCCTCTAGCCCCTCTACTCCGGAAACTAACACACCACCACAAACTGGCCTGGCAGATTACCTTATGGTCACTCGTGGCGCTCATCGGTCTGGCCATCACCTTCTTTATCGCCAACCCGCCACCGCCCAAAACAATCTACATAGCTACCGGTGCAGAGGGCGGGACGTATCACGACCTGGGCAAACGCTATCGGGATTTCTTCGCAAAGTACGGCATTAATACCGAACTCATTCAAACCAAAGGCGCCCAGGAAAACGCCGATCGCCTGCTCGACCCGAATGACCGGGTCGAAATCGCGTTCATGCAAAGCGGCCTGATCACCCCGGAACAAGCCACAACAGCCCATCTGGAAACCCTGGGCAGCATCGGCTATGAACCCATCTGGATCTTTTACCGCGGCAAAGATACCGATGGATCTTTACAACGCTTTACCGACTTTGCCGATCGCAAGGTGGCTATCGGAGAAAAAGGCAGTGGCACCTACACCGAAGCCATGCACATGCTCAGTATGAATGGCCTGGATACCCGTTCCAATCTGATCAGCATGCCGACGCTGGATGCGGTCGATGCCCTCGAGCGTGGCCAGATCGATGCCATCTTCCTGATCCAGGGCCTACACTCGAAGAATGTGCAACGCCTGCTTGCCAACCCCACGCTCAATCTGGTCAACTTTGTCCGCGCCGACGCCTATGCCCAGCAGATCCCGTATCTGGAACGTCTCAACATCCCCATGGGGGGGCTGGATCTGAAACGTAACTTCCCCGCAGAGAATACCCAGCTCATTGCCACCACCACCGAACTCGTCATCAAGGATCAAGTCCACCCGGCCGTCCAGATGCTGCTGATGCAGGCCGCCCGAGAAATCAATGGCAAGGAATCCACCTTTGCCAAACGCGGCGAGTTCCCTGCTTTCCGCGGCAGCGGTCTGCCCGAAAGCGAGCAGGCTGCGCTCTATTACCAGAAGGGCCTGCCCTTCCTCATGAACCACCTGCCCTTCTGGCTGGCCGAGTTTATCCACCGGACCTTCTTCTTTTTGCTGCCCATCGCCGTCATTGCCTTCCCGATCATCCGGTACATTCCCGAGCTCTGGGAAAATCGCATGCGTGAACGCATCAACGTGGTTTACACGGCTGTCGAACAACTTGAAAAGGAACTGACCAGCAGCTACGACCCTGCCAAGCAGGCAGCCTATTTGGCGCGGCTCGACCAGATAGAACAATCTGCACTCAAGGTGCGCTACTCCAAAGCCCTAGCCAAAGACTATTACACCCTACGTAGTCATCTCCAGTTTGTGCGCGAGCGTCTCATCGAAGGGGTGCCTTATCAACGGGTAGCGCATACGGATCAGCATATCTAATTCGCTGATGTCTGCTATGCGTCACATCATTCGCATACTCAGTGCACCGCTGTTCGCTGTTATTGCACTGGCAAATATCCAGCTGGCCTATGGCCAGAGTATCGAACAGCGTCCCGTCGTATTACGACTCAATGGGCCGATTACCGCCACAACGCAACTCAATGTGTTACGTCGACTGAACCAGCAACCGACAAATTCAGAGATCTTACCGGCCAGTCTGATTGTGTTACTAAACAGTGCGGGCGGTGATGGCGAAGCCGCCATGGCGATTGGCCGTGCACTACGTCAACACCACGCCCATGTGTTTGTCGTCGGCCGCTGCGACAGCGCTTGCGTGTTCATTCTTGCCGGCGGGGTCGTAAGGGCTGGCGTGCCCGGTGCCCTGGGGGTGCATGCCGGCCGTCTCACACAAACCAATGCCCAGGGCCACATCACTCGCGAAATCGATGCCCGCCAGAACCTCAACGATTCGTTTCGGCTAACTGACTTCAATAGCCAGGTCCGCCGCTATCTCAAGGAGATGGGCATCGGCCAAGGCCTGCTCGACGTCATGCTGGCCCATCCGACTCAATCCGTCTATCGATTAAGTCCCCAGGAGATCACACACTTCGGCTTGTATGGTGTTGATGCCGAATATCTGAACCAATACGTCACGCTCTACAATAAAGCTTTCGAAAACTTACCGATTCATTCAAACATACTCACCCCCCGTATCCTATCGGCACCCGTGAAATGCCGCCGGGAAATCGGTAACGATACTGCTTTTGTGCTTTGCTATCAGCATGTGATTCAAAATCGCCCCGCCCAATAGAAATCATCCGATTTATTCAGATAGAATCGTTCCACCTAACCGTGACAAGGTGATTGATATATGTCCCAACAGAACAAACCTTCCCTCCCATCACGCCTACTCGTTGGTCTGATGTCGGTCGCGCTGGCTCTACCAGCCACTGCACCGCTGGCCTATGCCCAGGATGCCCAGCAATCCGGGGGGCAGCAGCAGATGAGCCAGGCCCAACTGGCCGCCTTGGTCGCGCCGATTGCCCTGTACCCGGACCCCCTAGTTGCCCAGGTCCTTATGGCATCGACCTACCCGCTGGAAGTGGCTGAAGCCTATAACTGGCAGAAGGCCAACAGCCGCCTCAAAGGCGATGCCCTGAACCAGGCGCTACAACAGCAGAACTGGGACGCCAGCGTTAAATCGCTCGTTTCCTTCCCGCCCGTTCTGGGCATGATGGGCTCGCAGCTCAGCTGGACGCAGGAACTGGGTAACGCCACCCTGGCCCAGCAATCGGATGTGATGAATGCCATTCAGGCACTACGTGCCAAGGCTAAAGCCTCAGGTGCCTTACAGTCCAACTCGCAACAAACGGTGACGACCCAGGGTAGCGGCAGCAACGAAACGATCGTCATTCAGCCCGCCAACCCGCAAGTGGTGTACGTACCAACCTACAACCCCACAGCGGTCTATGGCGGCTGGCCGTATCCGGCTTACCCACCCTATGCCTATTACCCGCCGGGCTATGTCGCCGGCACCGCACTCCTCTCCTTTGGTGTGGGCATGGCCGTGGGCGCAGCGCTCTGGGGCGGTTGCCACTGGGGTGGCGGCGGCTGGGGCGGTGGCAACTCGCTGACCGTCAACAATAACAATTTCAACAACTTCAACCGCAACACCAATAACAACTGGTCAGGCGGTAGCCGCAGCGGCACCAGCAATTGGTCGGCCGATTCCCAGCGACGTGCTAATAACCTGAGCGGTGGTAGCCGTCTCGGTGGCTCGGGAGGCGGCACGGCCAGCCGTGATGCCGAACGGGACCAGCTTCGTCAGAATCTGGACCGCGGTGGCCTCAGCGGCGGCGATCGTTCAGGCGGTGGGCGCGACGGCTTTGGTGGCGGCGACCGTTCGGGCGGTGATCGCGGCGGCTTCGGCGGCGGAGACCGCTCGGGTGGTGAACGCTCCAGCGGTAGCCGTGACCCGGGTGGCTTCGGCGACACCCGTCATGCCAACTTTGGCGGTGGTGGCGATCACTTTGGTGGCGGCGGCTTCGGCGGTGGCGGTGGCCACTTCGGCGGCGGTCGTCG
>JALRGK010000108.1 GCA_023253415.1 Rhodocyclaceae bacterium | reverse complement strand
CACGCTGGTCATGCCGGCAGCGTGAGCGGCCTGCACATCCCGCAGATCGTCGCCCACATAGAGGCAAGCCTCGGGCGCGACGTTGATGCCTCGGGCGGCATGGAGCAGGGGGTCCGGCGCAGGTTTGGGGTTGGGCGTGGTGTCGCCGCCCACGGTGATGGCGCAGCGCTCAGCCAAACCCAGCTTTTGCATCAGGGGGAGGGCATAGTACTCGACCTTGTTGGTCACAATGCCCCAGGGGGTGCCGCGCTGCTCGATACCGGCCAGGAGCGGTTCGATCCCCGGAAAAAGGCGCGTATTCACGCAGAGATTCTGTTCGTAGTACGACAAGAAGCGCAGGCGCGCGTGTTCGAAGCCGGGGTCTTCGGGTGTGAGGCCGACGGCCTCCCTGAGCAGGCCGCGAGCGCCTTGCGAGGCGAATGGACGCAGAAGCTCGACGGAGAGTGGCGGAACGCCATCGGCCAGACGCAAGCTATTGGCGGCTGCGGCCAGATCGGGCGCCGTATCGGCAACGGTGCCATCCAGATCGAATAGTACGGCCTGTATTTTAGGCATCAGGCGCTACGGCGCAGGTGCACTAGGTAGTTAACGCTGGTGTCGTCGCCGAGACTGTAAACTTTGGTCAGCGGGTTGTAACGCATACCCGTCATGCTGACCAGATCCAGTTCAGCGTCGCGCGTCATGCGAATCAACTCGGCCGGTTTGATGAACTTGGCATAGTCATGCGTGCCCTTGGGCAGCATGTTCAGGATGTATTCGGCACCGATAATGGCCAAGAGATAGGCCTTGGGGTTGCGATTGAGCGTCGAGAGAAACACGTCGCCGCCCGGTTTGACCAGAGTGGCGCAAGCTTGAATCGTTTGCGCCGGGTCCGGGACGTGCTCCAGCATTTCCAGGCAAGTCACTGCGTCAAAGCTGGCGGGGTGATCGGCCGCCATGGTTTCGGCGGCGATATGCCGATAATCGACCTTTTGACCACTCTCCAGCAGGTGCAACTTGGCGACGCTCAGCGCCTTGTCTGAGAGATCGATGCCAGTGACGTGCGCACCCTTGGCCGCCATCGATTCGGAGAGTATGCCGCCACCGCACCCGATGTCGATGACTTTTTTGCCATGCAGGCCAATGGCCCGGTCGATCCAGTTCAATCGCAGCGGGTTGATGTCGTGTAGCGGTTTGAATTCGCTTTGTGGATCCCACCAGCGATGGGCAAGATCAGAGAACTTCTGGACTTCAGACGGGTCGGCGTTGGTGCTTTGCTGGAGCGGGGCGTTCATAACAGTCTTTGCGGTGGGCGACGAGGGTTTTAATTATAAAAGCCGCAGCCATGAAAAAAGCCACCCGAAGGTGGCTTTTTCTCGTGCTTCAGAAAACGGGCGATTACTTGGTGCCGATGATTTCCAGAACTGCACGACGGTCCGGCTGCAGGCAGTCGACCAGCTTTTTGTTGCTGCCGTCTTGCGGGCCACCAATCTTGTTACAGGTCGTGCCGGTAACCGGGTTAGCCTTGCCCTTGCCTTCGGTGTAGATCTTGTCAGCCGGGATACCCTTGGTCACCAGGTAGCTCTTGACCGAAGCGGCGCGCTTCTGCGACAGCTTCAGGTTGTAAGCGTCCGAACCGATGCGGTCGGTGTAACCAACAGCAACGATGACTTCAACCTTCAGAGCCTTAGCTTGTTCAACAACGTTGTCCAGAGCCTTCTTGCCTTCCGGCTTCAGGTCAGCCTTATTGAAGGCGAACAGCGTGTCGGCAGCCAGAGTGATCTTGGCGCCAGCCGGTGCACCCTTGGCGGTACCGTCACACTCGTTGATGGCGTTAGCCGGGGTCCAGTAGCCAGTACGCCAGCACAGGCCTGTACCGCTCTTGACGACATCAAAATCTTTGTCGACCAGATAGGCAACGGTGCCATTCGGGTCGATACCCGGGGTCGTAGCGTGCGCAACGGTAGCACCCACGCCCAGGCCGGCAACGATTGCAGCCAGGACGGCTTGCTTAGCAGAAATACGCATGGTCATTCCTCATTCGTGTTGTGATGGATAACAGCAGGAACGGGCACTCCTTTTTGTTGAGCACACCTAACCTCTGAACCGATTCTGCCATGTTTTGGCTTTGGCGTATATCTCTTCCTGCGAAATTTGCGTGAGGTGTTTCTTTTTTACAACAGGTTGTCCGTCAACCCAGACGTCGGTGACCTGGTCGCGCCCGGCGCAATGCACGATTTGCGATGCAGGGTCGAAAACGGGCAGGGTGGCCGCATCGCCCAGCCGGATTGCGCATAGATCAGCCTGTTTCCCAATGGATAATGAACCGATGCGGTCTTCCAAGCCCAGGGCGCGGGCACCACCCAAGGTTGCCATATATATAAGGTGATGTGCCGGAAAGAGGCTGGGGTCGTGATGTATGCCTTTGGCCAGTAATCCGGCGAGCCGGGTTTCGGCCAGCAGGTCCAACCGGTTATTGCCGGCGGCGCCATCGGTGCCGAGCGCTACATTAATGCCGGCAGCATGGATTTCCGTTATCCGTGCCATGCCGGACCCCAGCTTCAGATTGGCGGTTGGGCAGTGTGCCATATGTATATTGTGGCGGGCGGCACAGGTAATGTCGGCGTCATTCATGGCAACGGCATGGACCGCCAGCGTCTGCGGGCCGAGAACCCCCAGGCGTTCGAGACGTGCCAGGGGGCGCTCGCCATATTGATCCAGGCTCTGCAGGACTTCGTGTTCGGTTTCGTGCACATGGATATGAATGCCCAGACCAGTTTGGGCGGCCAGGGTGGCGACTTTTTCGAAGGTCTGGTCAGATACCGTATAGGGTGCATGCGGAGCAAGCATGAAGCTGAGGCGCGGGTGGTTTCTTAAGGCATCCCTTGTTGCCAGGCCCCGGTTTAGGTAGTCGTCCGGGCCGTGGCCATACGTTGTGGGGACTTCAAAGGCCAGAATACCCAGGCTGGCCCGAATACCCGCCTGGTCGACGGCTTCGGCAGCGGCTTCCGGAAAGAAATACATGTCGTTGAAGGTGGTGATCCCGGCTTGTAGCATTTCTGCGCAGGCCAGCAAGGTACCGTCGCGCACCATTTCGGTGCTTACCCAGCGGGTTTCCAGGGGCCAGATCCAGTCCTCAAGCCAGGTTTTCAGTGGCAGATCGTCGGCAATGCCGCGTAACAGGGCCATGGCCGCATGCGTATGTGTATTGACTAGGCCCGGAATAAGGACGTGTTCCGGCAGTTCTTCGGTCGTTCGAGCGCTGTAACGGGCCATGGCCGTTTCGATGGGCAGCAGATCCAGAATCTGCCCCTGGTCGACCACGAGCGCATGGTTTTCAAGAATCGTGTCGTCTGGAATGACCGGAATCATCCAGCGCGGACAGATCATCAGGTCAACCTGATGATGGGAGAGGGCTTGTTCGTGGCTAGGCATGGTCTGCATGTTAAACTTGAACAATTTTTCCGGATACCGGTTTCGGGCGGTTTTGTAGTCTAAGCCCCCGATTTTGACCGGAAAGTTTCTGAACCGTACCATTTTTGCCCAGTCACGAAAGTTTTATGGACAATTTCGCCAAAGAAACACTGCCAATCAGCCTCGAAGACGAAATGCGCCGTTCGTATCTCGATTACGCCATGAGCGTGATCGTGGGACGCGCCCTGCCGGATGTGCGAGACGGTCTCAAGCCGGTGCATCGTCGTGTACTGTTTGCCATGCGCGAGCTGAACAACGACTGGAACAAGGCTTACAAAAAGTCTGCCCGTGTGGTCGGTGATGTGATCGGTAAATATCACCCGCACGGTGATACGGCTGTTTACGACACCATCGTCCGTATGGCGCAGGACTTCTCGCTGCGTTACATGCTGGTGGATGGTCAGGGTAACTTCGGTTCGGTGGATGGTGATAATGCCGCGGCGATGCGTTACACGGAAGTACGTATGGCTCGCATCGGCCATGA
Organism: Rhodocyclaceae bacterium; assembly: GCA_023253415.1. Taxonomy (GTDB): domain Bacteria; phylum Pseudomonadota; class Gammaproteobacteria; order Burkholderiales; family Rhodocyclaceae; genus Fluviibacter. Next base: position 231 of record JALRGK010000108.1, on the reverse strand, counting down.
ACTGCTGGCCGACATCGACAAAGAAACGGTCGACTTCGGGCCAAACTACGACGGTTCGGAACAGGAGCCGCTGATTCTGCCGGCGCGGATTCCGAACCTGCTGATCAACGGTTCGTCGGGTATTGCGGTGGGTATGGCGACGAACATTCCGCCGCACAACCTGTCGGAAGTGCTGGCTGCCTGTCAGGCACTGCTGGAGAACCCCGATCTGACGATCGACCAGCTGATCGA
>JALRGK010000082.1 GCA_023253415.1 Rhodocyclaceae bacterium | reverse complement strand
GCCCATGGCGTGCCGCTGATCGTGGACAACACCGTGGCCACACCCTTCCTCTGCCGTCCGATCGATTTCGGCGCCGACATCGTTGTCCATGCCCTGACCAAATATATTGGTGGCCACGGCAATTCCATCGGCGGCATCATCGTCGATAGCGGCAAATTCCCCTGGGCGGAACACAAGGCCAAGTTCAAGCGTCTGAACGAGCCTGATGTTTCATACCATGGTGTGGTTTATACCGAAGCGCTTGGCCCGGCAGCTTATATCGGTCGTGCCCGCGTTGTGCCGCTGCGTAATATGGGTGCAGCCATTTCTCCCTTCAATGCCTTCCTGATTCTGCAAGGGATTGAAACGCTGACACTACGGATGGATCGTATCTGTAGCAACACCCTGAAGATTGCCAACTTCTTGAAGGATCATCCGAAGGTCAGCTGGGTCAACTACGCAGGCCTACCGGATCACAAAGATCATGCGCTAGTCCAGAAGTACATGGGCGGTCGCGCCTCGGGCATCCTGAACTTTGGCGTCAAGGGGGGGCGCGATGGTGGTGGCAAGTTCCAGGATGCCCTGCAACTGGTCACGCGTCTGGTGAATATCGGTGATTGCAAGACCCTGGCCTGTCACCCGGCATCTACCACACACCGCCAGCTATCTCCGGAAGAGCTGGCCAAGGCCGGTGTGTCGGAAGATATGATTCGTCTGTCGGTCGGTATCGAGCACATCGACGACCTGATCGCTGATCTGGATCAGGCACTCAACAAGGCTTAAGTTCTAACGATCTCCACCAGATGCGGTAGCGCGAGGTATTCGCGCGACTGCATCTCGGTGAGGCGGCTGGCGGTGCGGAAAAACTCGTGCGCATTGGGGCCTTCGACATACAAATCATCCGGGTTGGTAGCTGCTGAAATAATCAGCTTAACCCGGTGGTCATAGCACACATCGACCAACCAGGTAAATCGACGGGCTTCCGCGCCGTGCCGTACTTCCAGTACCGGAATATTCGACACGAGAATCGTGTGATATTCGCGCACCAGTTCGAGATAATCGGTCTGGGCACGACCATCACCGCAGATGGCAAAGAAATCGAACCAGACGACTCCGGGCGCCTGTAGCACCGTCTTGATTTTTCGACCATTGATGTCAATAGTGCCTGATTTACCCGGCATCGTGGCAGCTACTTCGAAATATTCTGCCATGGCGCGCTGCGTCTCATCATCATGCGGGACGTGGTAAACCGGCATCACTTCCAGCTTGCGCAGTCTGTAATCTTGACCGCCATCCAGCGGCATCACGTCCATCTTCTGCTTCAAGAGCTCGATCGTCGGCAGGAAATTCATACGCTGCAAGCCATTCGGATAAAGATTGTCCGGCGGGTAATTGCTAGTCATGACAAAGATGACCCCCTTCTCGAACAACAGCTCCAGCAGCCGTCCCAGGATCATGGCATCGGCAATATCCGACACGTGAAATTCATCAAAACACAGCAAGCGCGTTTCTTTGGCAATACGCTCGGCCACCGGCACCAACGGATCTGCCTTGCCAGCATGCTGGCGCAGTTCAGCATGAATCTGATGCATGAAGGCATGAAAGTGAATCCGCTTTTTGCGCTTATAAGGCACGGCCGCAAAAAAGCAATCCATGATGAAACTTTTACCGCGACCAACCCCGCCCCAGAAATACACGCCACGGGGTACCGGCGGTGGCGACAGCATGCGCCGTAGTTTACTACCCCGTGCCGTCTTGAAACTCATCAGGGCCTGATACAAAGTCTCAAGCCGCTCAACGGCCTGCATTTGTGCAGGATCGGCATCAAAACCTTTGGCAGCAAGCGCACTAGCATACGCGCCAACCATGCCCGGCGCATTAGGGTTTAGGTCACTGAAATTCATAAGCGTATTTTAACGTTGGGAGCCTACTCTTTGTACTATTTCATCCCGCGCATTTTTTGCGCATAATGGGAACAAGCAGATTCACCTGCTTTCCAAGGAGACGGTTCATGAAGATTGATATCGGAATTCCAGAAAAAGAGCGTAAAGCCATTGCTGCGGGTCTCAGCAACTTTGCAGCAGACAACTTTACGCTGTACTTAAAAACGCATTATTTTCACTGGAACGTCACCGGCCCCATGTTCCAGACGTTGCATCTGATGTTTGAAACCCAGTACAACGAACTCTGGCTGGCGTCTGACGCGATTGCCGAGCGAATTCGTGCGCTAGGATTTCCTGCACCGGGCACCTATGCCGACTTTGCCAAACTGACCTCCATTAAAGAATGTAAGGGCGTACCCAAAGCCCTCGACATGATCAAGGAACTCGTCGCCGGCAATGAGGCCGCCGTTCGTACAGCACGTGCGCTATTCCCACTGGTGGATAAAGCCGGCGATGAGGCAACGGCCGATCTGCTGACACAGCGTATTCAGATCCATGAAAAAACAGCGTGGATGCTGCGCAGTCTATTGGAGCAATAAGCTGAACCGACCGCAGATGATGCGCCCACGCGCCCGCAACCAGTATCTGCTGGTCGCGGGCGTTCTTTTATGCAGCCTGAGCCTGCTCACGGCTTGCGCCCCGACGACCCAACGCGTCAAAGTTAATAGCGTTGCTGCAGAAACAGAGGCTCGCAAACAACGACAGGTCGCCTTGCAGGCTTACCTGGAGGATCAAAAGCGGCTACTACGGGTGAGCTATCCTTTGCTGACCAAAGGCTCTGATCTCTGTGGCGACGATATCCGCTACACGACTGGGATGGCCTTGGCCAACAGCACTACTCTGCTGGGTGAGCAGTTCAAGGAAACGGCCGAAACCGACTATCAATTGACGGATGCTGTTCAGGTGGTCTATGTCGTTTCCGGATCAGCTGCTGACAAAGCGGGCATCCGGGCAGGTGACGTCATCAGCCAGATTGGTATGTGGTCACCTTCAGGCACAGGAGCAGAGTCACTTAAACAAGCGCTCAATGAGATCCAGAAGCAAACCAGTAACGGGCAACCCGTTCGACTCGATGTGCTGCGGAAGGTGCCGGCAAAGACGCAGGCACAACAGGGCCAGGGTCTTGGACAGAGTCTGTTGCTCAAACCAGATCGTGCATGCAGCTACCCGGTCGTTCTAGGCAACGGTGACGAGGTCAACGCCTACGCCGATGGTAAACAGGTGATCGTGCAGCGTGGCATGATGCGCTTTGCCACCAGCGATACGGAACTCGGCCTGGTCATTTCCCACGAAATTGCCCATAACAGCATGAGTCACATGCGCTCTAAAATGACGAACTATGCGCTAGGGAGCATTCTGGACATCGCGGCTCAGATTTTTTTGAAGATCCCCACTCAGGGGTTATTCGGCAGCCTGGGCGGTAACGCTTACTCCCAGGACTTCGAAGCCGAAGCCGATTATGTCGGCCTTTATATTCTGGCGCAGGCAGGCGGCAATATCGAAGAGGCACCCCAGTTCTGGCGCCGAATGGCGACTCTCTCGCCAGGCGCCATTCAGAGCAGCCATATGTCGACACACCCGGCAACGCCGGAGCGGTTTGTTGCGCTTGAAGAAACTGTTAAGGAAATTCGGGCCAAGCAACGGGCAGGCCTTCCACTAACACCGAACCTCAAGAACGCACCCGATCTGGCGGCAGAGAAGTTGCCGCCAGCAGAAAAAAATGCGTCATCTCCCTGATATGACAGTATTTATCCGGGTTTTTGCTTTACCGATGACGTGTAGTTGGATATAGTTCGCGCCATGATTACCGCTTTTGAGCTCAACCACGGCCGCTTGCAGCAAGTGACAGTCGAGTCACTGGAAGATCTGCAGCATTGCCATCCTGTCTGGGTCGACTTCGAATCCCCGACTGAGGAGGAGCGTGACTGGGCAAAAACGACCTTTCAGATTGATCTGCCTGAAGAGGATGAAGTCGGTGACATTGAGGCTTCTGCCCGTTTCTTCGAAGAAGAAAATGGTGAGCTGCATATCCGTTCCGACTTCTTCCAGCATTCCGATGAAGACAGTGACACCATGCGTGTGGCCTTCATCCTTAAGGCCGGGATGCTCTTCAGCATCCGTCGAGACGAAATGGCGCAGTTCCGTTTACTGCGTCTTCGGGCACGTCGCCAACCTTATTACGTGAGCGATGAAAAGGACGTATTGCTGCAACTGCTCGACATTGATGTGGAGTACTCGGCCGATATTATCGAGGGCATTTATGATCGACTCGACAAATTCAGCAAACAGGTACTGGGTAGCGAGATGTCGGATGACGCTGCTGGTATCGTCCTGTCAGGCATAGCCGTCGAAGAAGATTTGAACGGCCGTATCCGCCGTAACCTGATGGATACCCGCCGCGCCGTCTCTTTTCTCATGCGCGTGAAGCTACTGAATGAACAGCAGAATGATGAAGGCCGTCAGATTCTTCGCGATATCGACTCACTCGATGGCCACACAGGTTTTGTGTTCGACAAACTGAACTTCTTAATGGATGCGACCGTTGGTTTCATCAACATCAATCAAAACCGGATTATCAAGATCTTCTCGGTGGCGTCAGTTGCGATGCTGCCGCCAACGCTGATCGCAAGTATCTATGGCATGAATTTCCGCTTCCTTCCGGAACTGGATTGGGAGTATGGCTACCCATTCTCTCTCACCCTGATGGCTATTTCGATCACGGTGCCCTTCTGGTACTTCCATAAGAAGGGCTGGCTCAAGAAATAACGCCGACCATACGGCAACCGTCCGGCAACCGTCATCTATACCAAGCCGGCGGCTCCAACAAAAAACGGAACCCGAAGGTTCCGTTTTTTGTTGGTACGAGTAACGCTTAGAAGTGCAGCGGGCGTTTATCGCAGGCCAACGCGGCTTCGTGCACCACTTCCGACAGGGTCGGGTGACCGTGGCAGATACGGGCCAGGTCTTCGCTCGCAGCGCCGAACTCCATCGCCACCACGCACTCACCAATCAGCTCCGAAGCGTTCGGACCAATGATGTGCACACCGAGGATGCGATCCGTCTTGGCATCCGCCAGCATCTTAACGAAGCCCTGGGCATTACCGGCACCCAGCGCGCGGCCGTTGGCCAGGAACGGGATCTTGCCAGCCTTATAGGCAACGCCTTCCGCCTTGAGCTGTTGTTCGGTCTTACCCACCCAGGCAATTTCCGGATCGGTGTAGATGACCCAGGGGATGAAGTCGAAGCTGATATGCCCTGCTTGACCAGCCATCAGTTCAGCAACGGCAACACCCTCTTCCATGGCTTTGTGGGCCAGCATCGGGCCACGCACGACATCGCCGATTGCCCAGACGCCTGGCAGATTGGTCTTGCAGTGACCATCGACCTCAACCATACCACGCTCGTTCAGCTTGAGACCGACCTTGTCGGCACCCAGACCTTGCGTATTGGGAATACGACCAATCGATACGACGAGTCGGTCGGCATCCAGCTTCTGAGCCTTACCATCCTTGTCGGTGTAGTTGATCGACACGCCCTTGGCGGTCTTCTTGATATCGCCGATCTTGACGCCGAAGTTGAAGGACAGGCCTTGCTTCGTGAAGATCTTCTGAGCTTCTTTGGCGATATCCTGGTCGGCCGCTGCCAAGAAATCCGGCATGGCTTCGAGGACAGTCACTTCGGCACCCAGACGACGCCAGACGCTACCCATTTCCAGACCGATGACGCCAGCACCAATGACAGCCAGTTTCTTCGGTACGACACCGATTTCGAGGGCGCCGATGTTGTCGCAAACGATTTCGTTACAAACCGGCACACCAGGCAGATGACGGGCGGTCGAGCCGGTGGCGATGATGACCTGTTTGGCCTCCACCGTTTCCTTACCGACTTGAACCTGCCAGCCGGCAGCACCCTGACCAACGAAGCTACCGTGACCTGCCAGGAACGTGACCTTGTTCTTTTTGAACAGGCCAGCAATGCCCTGAGTCAGCTGCGTGACAATGGTAGCCTTGCGGGCCAGCATCTTGGCAACGTCAATCTTCGGTGCGCCCACGGTAATACCCTGATCGGCAAAGGCGTGACCGGCTTCCTCGAACATATGCGAGGTATGCAGCAGTGCCTTCGATGGGATACAACCAACGTTCAGGCAAGTACCACCCAAACGTGGCTGACCCTTCGGGTCGGCATACGGATTCGATTCGCAGCAGGCGACTTTGAAGCCGAGCTGCGCGGCGCGGATGGCTGCCACGTAGCCGCCAGGACCGCCACCGATCACGAGTACGTCAAATTGCTGAGACATCGTGATGTTCCTTTCTTAGACGCCGAGCAGGAGGCGAGCTGGATCTTCCAGCGCTTCCTTCATCGTGACCAGACCCAGAACTGCTTCACGGCCGTCGATGATGCGGTGGTCATACGACATGGCAAGGTAGTTGATCGGACGGATCACAACCTGACCATTTTCGACCACAGCACGATCCTTCGTGGCGTGGATACCCAGGATAGCCGACTGCGGCGGGTTGATAATCGGCGTCGACAGCATTGAACCGAACACACCACCGTTAGAGATCGAGAAGGTACCACCCGACAGTTCTTCCATCGAGAGCTTGCCGTCCTTGGCCTTGGCACCGAACTCGGCAATCTTCATTTCGATCTCGGCGATGCTCAACTGGTCGGCGTTACGGATGATCGGCACGACCAGACCACGCGGCGAACCGACAGCGATACCGATGTCGATGTAACCATGGTAAACGATGTCGTTACCATCGACCGAAGCGTTGAGGATGGGGAACTTCTGCAGGGCGGCACAGGCGGCCTTGACAAAGAAGCCCATGAAGCCCAGGCGAACGCCATGCTGCTTCTCGAACTTCTCGGCATATTGCTTACGCAGCGCCATGACCGGGCCCATGTTGACTTCATTGAACGTGGTCAGGATGGCGTTTTCGTTCTTCGACTGGATCAGACGCTCTGCAATACGAGCGCGCAGACGCGACATCGGGACGCGTTGTTCCGCACGATCACCCAAAGCGATCGGAGCAGCTGCAACGGCAGCCTTCGGCTGAGCAGCAACGGCATCTTCCTTCGAAACACGGCCACCACGACCTGTACCAGCAACATCAGCCGCAGCAATACCCTTCTCATCAAGGATCTTACGGGCAGCGGGGCTAGCGGTACCGGCTGCTGCGGCAGGCGCTGCAGCCGGTGCAGCGGCGGGCGCAGCTGCTGGAGCTGGTGCCGGTGCGGCAGCCGCGGCGGCGGGTGCCGGAGCCGAAGCCGTAGCTGCGGTGTCGATCTGGGCGATGACTTCACCCGAGACGACGGTATCACCATCACCCTTGATCAGCTTGACGATCACACCACCGTCCGGTGCTGGCAATTCCAGCACCACTTTGTCAGTTTCGATATCGATGAGGTTCTCATCGCGGGAAACGGCTTCGCCTTCTTTCTTGTGCCAGGAAACCAGGGTGGCCTCGGCGACCGATTCAGACAGTTGCGGGACTTTGACGTCGATAATTGCCATTGTTCTCTCCACGGACTCTTATGGTTTTTTAATACTCGATCTTGCCCATTGCGGACTCGATCAATGCCTTGTGCTGCTCGTTGTGTTTGGCCAGGTAGCCAACGGCCGGCGATGCTGCTGCCGGACGCGAGACGAGAAGCAGATTCTGTTTTGGACCTACCGAACGGGCCAGGTGCTGACGCGATGCGAACCAGTACCAGAAGCCCTGGTTACGCGGCTCTTCCTGACACCAGACGATTTCAGTGGCTTTTGGGAACTTCGCCAGTTCTGCCTTGAACGATTCTTCCGGGAATGGATAGAGTTGTTCAATGCGGACGATGGCAATGTGATCCAGTTTCTGTTCACGGCGAGCGTTGAGCAGTTCGTAGTAGACCTTGCCCGTGCACAGGATGATGCGGGTCACCTTGGCCGGATTCAGGTCGTCGATTTCACCGATCACCCGCTTGAATTCACCCTTGGCCAGATCGTCCATCGAGCAGCTGGCATCCTTGTTACGGAGTAGCGACTTCGGCGAGAAGATGACCAGCGGCTTACGCTGCTTGCGAACCATCTGACGACGCAGCACATGATAGATCTGGCTGGCGCTGGATGGGACACAGACTTCCATATTCATTTCGGCGCAGAGCTGGATAAAGCGTTCGGGGCGGGCCGATGAGTGCTCCGGGCCCTGACCTTCGTAACCGTGCGGCAGCAGCATGACGAGGCCACAACCCCGGTTCCACTTGGTTTCACCGGAAGCGATGAATTGGTCAACGACCACCTGGGCGCCGTTGACGAAATCACCGAACTGCGCTTCCCAGATGACGAGCTGATTCGGTTCGGCCGTGGCGTAGCCGTATTCGAAGGCCAGCACGGACTCTTCGGACAGCACCGATTCGTAACACTGGAACGACCCCTGGCCGGTTTGCAGATGGGCCAGCGGTTGATAGCTCCCCTTATCCCAGCTTTCGCGATTCTGATCGTGAATGGTGGCATGACGGTGAAAGAACGTACCGCGACCAACGTCTTCACCCGAGATACGGATGCCATAACCTTCAGCCAGCAAGGTAGCG
>JALRGK010000024.1 GCA_023253415.1 Rhodocyclaceae bacterium | reverse complement strand
AGTGGGCATGTAGCGGCGTAGCGGACATTGAGCAGTGATGCCTGAGCGTCCAAGACCCGGTCAATGGTCTTGCGATCAAACAGGCACTCGGCCACCGAGGGATCGTGATGCACTGCGCTGCTTTAAGAAATCGAATACGCGGTTAGCAACTACTGCTCAAATCGATTCAAGATACTGGGCAAAATCGGCTCCGACTTCAGGGTGTCGCTGACCCAGCGCTACGGTTGCCTTCAGGTAACCCAGCTTGGAACCACAGTCATAGCGCACGCCATCGTAACGGTAGGCCAGCACCTGCTCTTCTGCCAAGAGACTGGCAATGCCATCGGTCAGCTGAATCTCACCCCCGGCACCGGGCTTGATATTTTCCAGGTGGTGAAAAATGCGGCCCGACAGGATGTATCGCCCTACCACTGCCAGCGTCGAAGGCGCTGACGCTGGATCCGGTTTCTCAACAATCGCGTTCACTTGCTCCAGTCGATCCGACACCGTACGTGCATCAACGATGCCGTAGCTCTTGGTGTCGGCCCGCGGCACATCCTGCACACCCAGAACCGAACACCGGTAGTAGTCGTAACAATCAACCATCTGCTTCATGACCGGCGTTTCTCCATCCAGCAGGTCATCGGCCAACAATACGGCAAAAGGCTCGTCACCAATCACCGGTTTGGCGCAGAGCACGGCATGCCCCAGACCCAGGGGTTCAGACTGACGGATATAGATACAGTTCACATGTTTGGGAAGAATATTCTGCACCACCTCCAGCAGGGCCAGTTTATTCTTCTGGGCCAGTTCGCTTTCCAGTTCGTATGCCTTGTCGAAATGGTCCTCAATGGCACGCTTGCTACGGCCGGTGACAAAAACCATTTCGGTAATGCCCGCGGCAACAGCCTCTTCCACCGCATATTGAATGAGTGGCTTATCAACTACCGTGAGCATTTCCTTAGGGCTGGCCTTGGTCGCTGGCAGAAAACGGGTACCCAGACCCGCTACAGGAAAAACCGCCTTGCGCACTTTTTTCATCGATGGCTCCATGTTCGTGTGTTGCTTGTTTTGCGTTATTTTAAGATTGTAATCGTTTCAACAGTGCCGGTTCATCCAGCACCTCAATGCCAAGACGGTGGGCATTATCCAGTTTGCTACCGGCAGCCTCGCCAGCCACGACGAAATGTGTTTTGGCCGACACCGAACCGGACACCTTACCGCCCGCCGCTTCAATCAGCGCTTTAGCCTCATCCCGACTTAGCGTCGGTAGGGTACCCGTCAGCACGACCGTCTTACCGAGCAATGGGCGTGGCAAATCCGCAGCCACACCTTCGGTATCCGGCCAATGCACGCCCGCCGCACGCAGCTGCTGTACGATAGCCACATGCTGCGGTTGGTCAAAAAAGTGGCGCAGGCTTTCGGCCACTATCGGACCCACATCCGTCACCTCCAGCAAGGCCTCGATAGACGCCGACATCACGCGCTCAATGGTGCCGAAATGGCGCGCCAGATCTTTCGCGGTGGCCTCACCCACATGCCTTATACCAAGTGCGTATAAGAAGCGCGGCAGCGACGTTGCTTTGCTTCTCTCAATCGCATCCAGCAGATTCTGCGCGCTCTTCTCGCCCATACGCTCCAACGGGGTTAGCGTGGCGAGATTAAGCCGTTCCGTATCGTAAATATCAGCAACTGATGCCAGCAAGCCTGCATCAACCAGTTGCTCAACGAGTTTATCGCCCAAGCCTTCGATATCCATCGCTCGGCGGCCAGCGAAATGCAGCAGCGCCTGCTTACGCTGCGCCGGGCATGTCAACCCCCCCGTACAGCGCCAATCGGCCTCACCGGCTTCGCGCGCAATGGGGCTGGCGCATACCGGGCACCTGCCATCCAGGTGGCGATACAGATCGAATTGCGGACTCGCGTTGGCCGGGCGTAGATCCAGGACGACGCCAACGACTTCGGGAATCACATCGCCTGCCCGACGCACAATGACCGTATCCCCCACACGGACATCCTTGCGACGCGCTTCATCCTCGTTATGCAGGGTCGCATTACTGACCGTAGTGCCACCTACGAATACGGGTGCCAGCTTGGCGACGGGCGTCAGTTTGCCCGTGCGACCCACCTGGATATCTATATCCAGCAGTTGGGTCATCTGTTCCTGAGCGGGGTACTTATGGGCTACCGCCCAGCGCGGCTCACGTGTCACGTACCCCAGCCGTTCCTGCAACGCACGGTCATTAACCTTGTAAACCACCCCATCAATATCAAACGGGAGGTCGTCACGCACCATCGCAATCTTTTGATGGAATGCGACCAGACCCGCCGCGCCCGAGGCAACAACCCGATGTTCACACACCGGCAAACCGAGTGCGGCTAACGCATCCAGCAACCCACAATGCGTGGATGGCACTGTCCAACCTCGCACCTCACCCACGCCATAGGCATAAAAGCTCAGCGGCCGCTTTGCGGCGATCGCAGAATCCAACTGACGCACGGCGCCAGCTGCGGCATTGCGCGGGTTCACAAAGGTCTTCTCATTCCGTGCACCTGCTGCAATGAGTAGACGCTGGCGTTCATTAAGGGCCTCAAAATCATCGCGGCGCATATAGACCTCACCCCGCACCTCCAGCACATCGGCATGGCAATCAGGGAGACGGAGTGGAATCTGTCCAATAGTACGGATATTCGCGGTGACATCCTCTCCCGTCTCACCATCGCCCCGAGTGGCCGCCTGCACCAGAATACCCTGCTCATAACGCAGACTGATTGCAAGCCCATCAAACTTCAACTCGGCCGCATATTCCACGGGAGCCGCCTCATCCGACAAGCCAAGTTCACGGCGTACGCGGCCATCAAAGGCCTGAGCCCCCCCGGCGGTTGTATCCGTTTCGGTACGAATGCTGAGCATGGGCACCGCATGACGCACCGGTGCAAAAGCCGTGAGGGGTGCCGCCCCAACACGACGGGTTGGGGAATCCGCTTCAATCAGTGACGGATCTGCCGCCTCAAGTGCTTCCAGCTCCCGATAGAGCCGATCATATTCGGCATCCGGCACTTCTGGTGCATCACACACATAATAAGCATGGGCATAGCGGTTGAGCAGCGTCCGCAATTCGGCACAACGCCGCGCAGCACGTCCTTCCTGAACACGGCCTTCAGCCGCGCCTCCCTGACCGAAATCGAACGCGTCCTGCACGGTACGCCGTCAGGAGAACAGGCGTCGGGCCAATGCCGATCCGGGTTCAATCCCTTGTGCCTGCAAAACAGCATTGAGACGCACCACCTGATTAACCAACAGCGCGATCCCCTCTTCGCTCATCGGGCGCCCCGCATCATCGACGATATCTGCGCCCAGATTCGCCGCTAGCGTTTTGGCCAGATCAAACATATCGGTGACAACAGCCTCTGGCCGCAGCACATGTGGAAAATCCATAATCAGCGTCACTAGGCCTGCCTGGTTATCGGCCTGAACCTGAAAATCCACCGATGCATCCGATGCAGCACGTGCATAGGCCGGATAGGCGCCGATCAGTCCCAGACCTTCGGCATCACCAGACAACCGGGCAAAAGCAACGGCCGCATCGTCACGCGGCTTGAGATTCACACTAATCAGCGTATCCACACGGACGCAGAAAGCATCCAGATTGGCTGCCCGCTCCACCAGCTTTGCTTCGGACTCTACCGACAAACCGGCCGATAGCATTTGAGCCAGACTCTCCAGAGAACGCATCCAGGCATGAATCGCTTCCGGTGCCACGGGCCCGCGGCGCGAGGCCAGCTGTAAACGGCAACGCAGATTACTGACCAATGCGTCACCCGGCAGCGCCTCTGCACGATGCCAGGCATCGGCCGTGTAGAACTCGACGCGCTCAAAACGCGCCATGCCCATCTGGTTCAGTGTGTCGCGGATTGAACCAGCACTACGGGGTTCGTAAAAACGCAACGTCGCAATGGCATCCACCCAGGATTCTGCTTCCGTCAATGCGGCAACCGGTTCCGGCATAGCGACCGGTGCGGCATCCATTTGAGGTTCAGACAGCCCTGAGTCCGCAGAAGATTGCGCTAGCTCGTTTTCAACAAAAGATGCACCGTGATCCCACATCGGCTCCTGACGGTCACCTGCGCTTTCGGTTACGGTACCGATATCAACCGGATCCGCTTTAACCGCTTCCTCCGGCTTCGGACCGTACAACTTACGGTGCTTACGCTCCAGCCAGCGGTTGTAGATAAGGACCAGCACAATCGCGCCCAGCCCCAGACCCAACAGACTCAGTTGCATTTCGTTCATGATCAACCCACCGTTGTTTCGCGCATTTGCAGCGCTTCTTCCATATCCACTTCGACAATACGCGAGACACCAAATTCCTGCATCGTCACACCCACCAGTTGATTCCCCATTTCCATGGCGATCTTGTTGTGGCTGATGAACAAGAACTGCGTCTTATCTGACATCCGCTTGACCATTTCGCAGAAACGTACCGTATTGGCGTCATCCAGCGGTGCATCGACTTCGTCGAGCAAACAGAACGGCGCCGGGTTCAGCTGGAACAGCGAGAACACAAGGGCAATGGCCGTCAGCGTCTTTTCACCGCCAGACAGCAGGTGAATCGTCGAGTTCTTTTTACCCGGCGGTTGCGCCATGACCTGTACACCGGCATCCAGAATCTCGTCGCCGGTCATGATCAATCGGGCCTCCCCGCCGCCAAACAGGCTTGGGAACAGTGTGCCAAAATGCTGATTCACCGCATCGAAAGTCGACTGCAACAGGCTCCGCGTCTCCCGGTCAATGCGGCGAATGGCGTTTTCGAGCGTCTCCATGGCACGCAACAAATCCTCGGATTGCGCATCCAGATAGGTCTTACGCTCTTGTGCCGAATTAAGTTCTACCAGCGCAGCAAGATTCACCGGACCCATCGCTTCAATCTCGCGCTGAATCCGGCTAATGGCGCTCTGCAGCGGACCTGGCTTCACATCACCGATATTGGCCAATAGCCCCTCAATCTGTTCCGGGCTACAACCAGCTTCAGTCAGCAAGCCTTCATACTGTGCGGCAGCCAGTTCAGCGGCCTGATGCTTGAGCTGATGGTCGTTGATACGGGCACGAACCGGTTCCAGCTGCTGCTCCATACGCAAGCGGCTCTCTTCCAGGGTGCGCAATTCACCCGCCTTACTTTCAGCCGTATCGCGAATCTCAGCGAGGATCTGCTCTTTTTCAGCGCGCAGCATCAATGCCGTTTCCAGCTTCTCGCGCAATTCGTCACCATCGGCACCGGACAGTTCAGCCTTCGATTGAGCAGTACTGTCGTCTATGCGCCGCAGTTCATCCACCGACAGGCGTGCCTGATTCTTCAGATCATCCAGACGGGTCTGACACTCACGGCATGAGAACTCGGCCTCCTGCACGTCGCGCTCGACCTTAACCATGCTGTCACGGGCATCGCGTAACGCGCGGCTGGCGGCCTCTCGCACGGATAGACGCTCTGTCAACGAGCTCTGGGCAACAGCAACCGCCGATTCCAGATTTTGTAACAGCGCATTCTGCTCTTCGAGCCGTGCCTGCTCGTTCAGCTGTTCTGCAACGTGTTCCTCACGTCCGGCATCCAGTGACCGCACACGTTCTTCGTAGTGGCGTACAGCCTGAGCCAGCTTTTCATAATCCAGGGCATGGCGGTTCTGTTCGGCCTGGGCCTGCTGACCCTGTTGGCGCAACCCATCCAATGCCAACCGGGCGGCGCGTAACCCCTCACGGGCTGCTTCTACGGCATGATTAGCCTCTTCAAGCGGACCAGCCAAGTCCTCTACCCTTGCTTGCGTGCTTTCCAGTTCCTGCTGACGCTCAAGCAGACCATGATCTGCGGCATCCGGCGCAAAGAACGTCACGCTATAACGATCCAGCAGGACGCCTTCGGCAGTGACGATCATGTCATTCGCGGCCAATTGCGGCTGCATACCACGGGCCGTAACCAGGTCGGCGGCGATACGCACCCCCGAAAGCCAGCGAGCCAAGACGGGTTTGATCTGTGGATCCAGGCATTCAACCTGAGCCATCAGACTATCCGAGCCTGTTGCCGTGTCAACACCCGCGCTCTCCGGCAGCAACAAGGTCAAACGTAATGCCGGCGGTTCGGCAAACCAGCGATCCAGATCCGGCAAATCCTGCTGACCACAGGCAACCGCCTTCAAACGCTCCCGCAGCACCGCCTCTACCGCCAGCTCCCAACCACTGGTCACACGGATCTTCTGCCAGAGTGCCGGGCGATCCTGCAAGCCAGCCTTCCGTAACCATTCGGGCAACGAGCCACTGGCCTGCACCCGTTCCTGAAGCTGCTTCAATGCCTGGTAACGCGCCTGGGTCTGGGTAAATTCCTGTTGCAGCGCACGTTGCTGTTCGCTGGCTTCCTGCAGTGTCTGTTCAGCCCCGGCCAATCGCGCTTCTGCAACGCCTTGCTGTTCCTGCAGTTCGGCAACCGCCATGGCGGCAGCTTCACGCTGCTCGGCCAATACTTGCATTTGCTCTGCGTCAGGCGGGGTTAATGCGCCCGCATCCCGAGCCAGGCGCTCAATCTGCTGATTGACCCGTGCCAGGTTCCGTTCGGCGTTAGAACGATTGGCCTGCGCGACCTGCAACCGTTGCTCCAAGCCCGACAATTCGCCACGGAATTGGCTGGCTTGCGCCTGCGCTTCGCGTTCGGCCTCTTCAAACGCAGGCAGTCCTTCCTGGGCGCGCGACAGCATTTCCTGCGTCTGAGCCAGGCGCAGAGCGGCGTGTTCCTGCAGCTCCGACCAGCGCACCAGATCTTCTTCAGCCTGAACCTGGCGCTGCTGCCAGCTTTCGCGGTCAGCCGCTAATTGCATCAGACGTGCTTCCAGATTACGACGCGTATCCTGACGATGGCGGATATCCGCCTCAATCGTCGCCACTTCGGCATTGATACTGAAGAAACCACTCTGCGCGGTCTGCACGGCATCATTGGCCGAATAATAGGCTTCGCGTAGCGTCTCC
>JALRGK010000240.1 GCA_023253415.1 Rhodocyclaceae bacterium | reverse complement strand
CACGCTTCAGGGCACGACGGAACATGATGCGCTTTTCCAGCTGTTGCGCGATCGAGTCGGCGATCAGCTTGGCATCGGTTTCCGGCTTGCGGATTTCTTCGATCGACACGTGAACCGGCACGCCCATGATCTTTTGCAGATCCGAACGCAGCTGATCGATTTCTTCGCCTTTCTTGCCGATGACCACACCCGGGCGTGCCGAGAAAATGGTGACACGGGCGTTCTTGGCAGGACGCTCGATCAGAACCTTGCCCACGGAGGCGTGAGCGAGCTTCTTCTTCAGGTAGACGCGGACTTTGTTGTCCTCGGCCAGCATGCCAGCGAAATCCTTATCGTTGGCATACCAGCGCGAGTTCCAGTCGCGGGTAACGCTGAGGCGGAAGCCAGTTGGGTGAATTTTCTGTCCCATAGCGATTCCTTAGTTGCCCACGGTCACGAAAACGTGACAGGTCGGCTTGGTGATACGGTTACCACGGCCCTTGGCGCGCGCTGTGAAGCGCTTGAGCACCATACCCTTTTCGACGTAAATGGTCTTGACGATCAGTTCATCAATGTCGGCAGCATCATTGTGCTCGGCATTGGCAATCGCTGATTCGATGACCTTCTTGACGATCAGGGCACCCTTTTTCGGGGAGTACGCCAGGATGTTCAGGGCCTGGCCCACGGATTTTCCGCGAACGAGGTCGGCAACGAGACGGCCTTTTTGCGCCGAGAGGCGCACGCCGCGCAGTACAGCACGAGTTTCCATATCGGCTCCTTACTTCTTGGCCTTCTTGGCGGCTACGTGACCCTTGAACGTCCGGGTCAACGAGAATTCGCCAAGTTTGTGGCCAACCATGTTTTCAGTCACAAACACAGGAACGTGCTGACGACCATTGTGAACCGCCAGTGTCAGACCGAGGAATTCGGGCAGCACTGTCGAACGACGGGACCAGGTCTTGATGGGGCGCTTGTCATTGCTGGCAATCGCGGCCTCGACCTTCTTGATGAGGTGCGCGTCTACGAACGGACCTTTTTTCAGAGAACGAGTCATGGTCTATTCCTTATTTCTTGTGACGACGCTGCACGATCATGCTGGTCGTACGCTTGTTGCTACGGGTACGGTAACCCTTAGCCGGGGTACCCCATGGCGAGACCGGAACGCGACCTTCACCAGTACGACCTTCACCACCACCGTGCGGGTGATCGATCGGGTTCATAGCCACGCCGCGAACGGTCGGGCGGATACCACGCCAACGGGTGGCACCGGCCTTACCCAGCTTGCGCAGGTTGTTTTCTTCGTTACCGACTTCACCGATGGTGGCACGACACTCGATGTGCACACGACGGACTTCGCCCGAACGCAGACGCACCTGAGCGTAGACACCTTCGCGGGCCATCAGCTGCACCGAAGCA
Organism: Rhodocyclaceae bacterium; assembly: GCA_023253415.1. Classification (GTDB taxonomy): domain Bacteria; phylum Pseudomonadota; class Gammaproteobacteria; order Burkholderiales; family Rhodocyclaceae; genus Fluviibacter. The sequence goes on along the minus strand of JALRGK010000240.1, from coordinate 2,348 downwards.
CCGGCCGAGCGGGCCATCTGAGCACCCTTACCCGGGATCATTTCGATGCAGTGGATCGTGGTACCGACCGGAATGTTACGGATCGGCAGAGCATTACCCGGCTTGATCGGGGCTTCCGAACCACTAACGATGGTGGCACCGACTTCCAGACCACGCGGGGCGATAATGTAACGACGCTCACCATCCGCGTAGAGCACCAGCGCGATGTTGGCGGTACGGTTCGGGTCATATTCCAGACGTTCAATCTTGCCCGGAATACCATCCTTGTTACGCTTGAAGTCGATCAGGCGATAGTGCTGCTTCGAGCCACCGCCCTGATGACGAACGGTAATGCGACCATTGTTGTTACGGCCAGCGTTCTTGGATTGTTTTTCAACCAGACCGGCAAAGGGGCGACCCTTGTGCAGCTTGTCGTTAACAACCTTGACGACGCCACGACGACCGGGCGATGTCGGTTTAACTTTGACGAGTGCCATTATGCCACCCCTCCTTCAGCAAACTGGATCTCCTGACCCGGCTTCAGGCATACAAACGCCTTCTTCCAGCCCTTGCGGCGACCAGCGATCGCACCGCGACGCTTGACCTTGCCCTTAACATTCAGGACTTGAACAGCATCGACTTCGACCTTGAACAGCAGCTCAACAGCTGCCTTGATCTCAGGCTTGGTCGCATCAGCGGCCACCTTGAAGATCACCTGGTTGTTTTTGTCGGCAACGTAGGTAGCCTTTTCAGATACCTGGGGTGCCAGCAATACCTGTAACAGTCGTTCCTGGTTCATCCCCACATCTCCTCAAACTTGGCCACGGCGTTACGCGTCACCAGCACTTTGGCGTAGCGAACAAGCGAGACCGGATCGGTTTCCTTGGCTTCGAGCACCAGCACATTCGGCAGGTTGCGCGATGACAGCCACAGGTTCTCGTCCAGGTTATCCGTAATCACCAGCACCTGATCGAGACCCATGTTCTTGACCTTCTGCGCAAACAGCTTGGTCTTCGGGGCTTCGACAGCCAATGCATCAACCACAGCCAGACGGTCTTCGCGAACCAGCTGCGAGAGAATCGTCGCCATGCCGGCACGATACATCTTGCGGTTGATCTTCTGCGAGTAGTTCTGCTCCGGCGAATTCGGGAAAGCGCGACCGCCTCCTCGCCAGATCGGGCTGGACGTCATACCGGAACGGGCGTTACCCGTGCCCTTCTGGCGCCACGGCTTGTGGGTGGTGTGCGCAACTTCGTCACGACCCTTTTGCTTCGAGTTGGCGCTACGGGCATTGGCTTGATAGCCAACGACCAGCTGATGCACCAGATTCTCGTTGTATTCGCGAGCGAACAGCGCATCGGAGGCCTGCAGACGGCTGGCTTCCTGACCCTGATCGTTAATAATCTTCAGTTCCATGGTCTCTCCTTAGGCCTTAACGGCAGGACGTACAACAACGTCCGATCCGCGGGCACCAGGAACAGCACCCTTGACGAGGAGGAGCTGACGCTCTGCGTCGACACGAACCACTTCAAGGTTCTGAGCCGTGCGCTGAACATCACCGAGGTGACCAGCCATGCGCTTACCCGGGAAAACGCGACCCGGATCCTGCGCCATACCGATCGAACCGGGCGCATTGTGCGACACCGAGTTACCGTGCGAAGCGCGGTTCGAGCTGAAATGGTGGCGCTTGATGCCGCCAGCAAAGCCCTTACCGATCGTAACGCCGGTGATATCGACCTTCTGGCCAGCTTCAAAAATGGTTGCGGCAATGGCGTCACCCGGCTTGAAGCCGTCGAGCGCATCTGCTGCTACCGTGAATTCTTTGAGAACGCGCGAGGACTCAACACCAGCCTTTGCCAGGTGACCACTCAGGGCTTTAGTCATGCGTGTCGCACGACGTTGGCCGAATGCAACCTGAACAGCGGCATAGCCGTCCGTTTCGGGCGTCTTGATTTGTGCGACGCGATTGTTCGACACATCGAGCACTGTGACGGGGATGGAAGCACCATCCTCGGCAAAAATGCGCGTCATGCCGACCTTGCGTCCTACAAGGCCTAGACTCATCTATTATTCTCCTAATCACCAGCTGCGATTGGCTGGCGTCGGTTATAGGTACTACAAAAACAACAGGAACCACGATGGCGCCACAGGAGTGGCGCCAAGAAAGCCGGAAACTATACTACGTTCCCGACGTTACTGCAACTTGATTTCGACGTCGACGCCAGCCGGCAGATCGAGCTTCATCAGCGCATCAACCGTTTTGTCGGTCGGGTCGATGATGTCCATCAGACGGAGGTGCGTACGGATTTCGAGCTGGTCGCGCGAGGTCTTATTAACGTGCGGCGAACGCAGAATGTCAAAGCGCTGCT
>JALRGK010000154.1 GCA_023253415.1 Rhodocyclaceae bacterium | reverse complement strand
CCAGCTCCAGCGTCACCGGAATCAGGTTCTGGCTCGCATACTGCATGATCAAACGACCGGTGGTGGTTTCACCGGTAAAGGCAATTTTGGCAATGCGCGGGCTGGAGGCCAGGGGCTTACCAGCTTCCAGGCCGAATCCGTTGACCACATTGAGCACGCCGGGCGGCAGCAGATCGCCGATCAACTCCAACAGCACCAGAATCGACGCGGGTGTCTGCTCGGCTGGCTTCATGACCACGCAGTTACCGGCACCCAGCGCTGGTGCCAGCTTCCACACCGCCATCAGAATCGGGAAGTTCCAGGGGATGATCTGACCGACCACGCCCAGCGGTTCCTTGTAGTGATAGGCATAGGTATCGTGATCGATCTCGCTGATGCCACCTTCTTCGGCGCGCACGCAGCCGGCGAAGTAACGGAAGTGATCAATCGCTAGCGGAATATCCGCCGCCATCGTTTCTCGGATCGGCTTACCGTTATCCAGCGTTTCGGCCGTAGCGATCAGTTTTAGGTTCGCCTCCATGCGGTCGGCGATCTTGTTCAGAATATTGGCGCGGTCAGCCTGCGAGGTTTTGCCCCAGGCCACCTTGGCCGCATGTGCGGCATCCAGCGCCAGGTTGATATCTTTCTCATTCGAGCGCGGTACTTCACACAACACCTTGCCGGTGATCGGCGTCGTGTTTTCAAAGTATTGGCCATCGATCGGCGCAACCCACTGGCCATTGATGTAATTGGCGTAACGCGGCTTGAACGGGTTATCGACCGTAACGTTATTGATCGTAATGCTCATGGATGTCTCCTAATGGTGGCGATGTTGGCACTCACACCTGAAACCGGTGATTACCCTACTTATTGCAGAAGCCGTGCCAGAACTTTTTCAATATCGCCTTTGCTGCGACGCACATGGCCCCGCACACCAATCCAGCAAGCAGATTTTTTTGATTCGCTGCTGCGCAACATCGCAACCCACTGATTTATTGAGTTTTCGCAGAGATTCTTTGCAACACTTTGTCGCAAATTCTGCGACACTCTGTCGCTCGACCAACGACAAATGCGACACTTTTCACAAAGGTGCCACCCATGCGACAGCCTGCCGTCAACAATTTGCCAGATACCATTCTGCGTTCATGGCATCGCTGTACCGACCTGGGTGTCATTGAAGACCAGATCCCGTATGCGGAACCACTCTCGGAAAACGAGCTCAAGGTGCTGCGCGAAGCCTCCGGCGATCTGCTGCCCATCGTCGAACCCGAACTCGATTTTCTCGGGGAAATGTTCCAGGGTACAGACTCGGTCGTGCTACTTGCCAACGCCAACGGCATGATCCTCGATGCGCGTGGTGCCGGCAGCTTTCTCGATAAGGCGGGTCAGGTGGCCCTAAAGTCTGGCGTCATCTGGAACGAATCCGAACGCGGTACCAACGCCATCGGCACCGCCATCGCCGAAGGCGGTCTCGTCGAAGTCTGGGGCCGCGAACACTTCCACCGCCAACACGCAACACTGTGTTGTACGGCCGCGCCGATTCTCGACCATCAAGGGCGCATCGCCGGTGTCATCGACATCTCCGGCGACGCACGACTACCGCGTGGCTATGCGCAGGGTGCATTGAGCCGCGCCATTCGTGAAGTGGAACACCGCTGGCTCATGCAATCGCCGGGCCAGCTGCAACGCTTACGCTTTCACGAGAAGAGTAATCATCTCGGCAGTTTCCGCGAAGGCGTGCTCCTGCTCGATGGTGAAATCGTCGTCGGTGCCAATCGCGAAGCCGTACGCTGGCTGAGTGCCACCTGGTCATTGATCGGCGAACGCTGGTCAAACATCTTCAAAACGCCGCCGCTCAAACCTGGTGGCGATGAATCGCTGCTCGTCACGCACAGCGGCATGATGTACCGGGGCGTGCTTGAAAAGCCCGCACCCATCGCCCGCGACAAAGCAGCGCCAAGCCCCACCACAGCGAGCGACACCGCCGAACCAGCCGTCGTGCCGCATACCTCACTGTCTTCCGTGTCGTCTGCCTGGCTCGACAGCACCACGCGCCAGCAACTTGACCAGGCCGTACGTGCGGTGGATGCCGAGCTATCCGTCATCATCCAGGGCGAAACCGGCACCGGTAAAGAAGTCATGGCACGCCTCATCCACGAGCAATGCCAACGCAGGAACAAACCCTTCGTCGCCATCAATTGTGCGGCACTGCCCG
>JALRGK010000143.1 GCA_023253415.1 Rhodocyclaceae bacterium | reverse complement strand
CGCCGAGTTGCCGATGTTGGCGTTGATCTTCACCAGGAAGTTGCGGCCGATGATCATCGGTTCGCTTTCCGGGTGGTTGATGTTGTTCGGGATGATGGCGCGGCCGCGGGCGATTTCATCGCGCACGAATTCCGGCGTAATCACTGGTGGAATGGCGGCACCATAAGCCTGACCCGGGTGCTGACGGCCCAGTAACTTGGCGAGGCGCTCACCTTGCGGGCCGCTGGTTTTCAGGTTGGCCAGATACTGTTCGCGTTGCAGGTTTTCACGGATGGCGATGTATTCCATCTCGGGCGTGATGATGCCTTTACGTGCGTAGTGCATCTGTGTGACGTTACTGCCAGCCTTGGCGCGGCGAGGCTTGCGATGTAGGCCCGGGAAGCGCAGCTCGTCGAGCGCTTTGTCGTTGGCGCGCTCGCGACCAAAGTCCGAGGTCAGCCCATCCAGCACTTCGGTGTCGCCACGTTCTTCAATCCAGCGTTGGCGCAGTGCCGGCAGGCCGGCACGGATGTCGATCTTCGCTGCCGGATCGGTGTACGGGCCGGAACAGTCATACACATAAATCGGCGGGTTCTTTTCGCCGCCCATGCCGGTGGGTGTATCGGCTTGCGAGATCTCACGCATTGGCACTTGAATATCCGGGCGCGAACCTTCGATATAGATCTTGCGGGAGTTCGGCAGCGGCGCGATGGCGGCTTCGTCAACGTGCGCCTGATTGGCAACGAAAGGTTGTTTGGCGTTCATAGTGTTTCCTTGGGATTGTTCTCTGTGAGTTTGTTTGCTGGTGCGTTATTGAGCGATGCAGAGCGCATGCGTATGGTGAACGGGGCCGTGCCCGGTCTGAGGGGTGCGACTAATTTGTAATTCATCGGCACGACGAATGGCGTGCTGTAACCAAGTGTGCGCATGCGCCACGGCAGTGGGGATGTCAGCGCATTGCGGGATGAGCGCCGTGATTGCCGCAGACAACGCGCAGCCGGTGCCGTGCGTGTGCCGTGTATCAAAACGCTCGGCACGCAGCTCGATCATGCGGTCACCATCGTAGAGCAGATCAATGAGTTCACCGCCGGCTAGATGGCCACCCTTGAGCAGAATCCAGCGATTGTTTTCCTGACGCAACAGCCGATGTAGTCGTTCACAGGTGCGCGTCATTTCCTTGGGCGTTTCCGGGCCGCGTTCGTCGAGCAACGCGCCAGCTTCCGGCAAGTTCGGTGTGAGCACACGCGCCAGCGGAATCAGTGCATCGCGTAGCAGCCCGATTGCCTCTTTGTTGAGGAGCGCGTCGCCACTCTTGGCGATCATGACCGGGTCGAGTACGAGATTATCTTGACCGTGCTTAGACAGCTTTTCTGCGACGACTTGGACGTTGGGGGCTTGACCGAGCATGCCGGTTTTAACGGCAGCGATCCCTACATCGGCAAGCAAGGTGTCGAGCTGTGCACCGACGAACTCGGCCGACGGCAATTGCATGGCGGTGACGCCCTGTGTACTTTGCGCGGTGAGTCCGGCCACGACGCCGCAGCCGTACGCGCCAAGGGCGGTAAAAGTTTTAACGTCGGCGAGCAAGCCTGCGCCACCGCTCGGATCCACCCCGGCGATCGACAACACTTTGGGTGGCGCGCCATTAAATAGACGACGCGCCTTCCCCGTACCTTCGTTATCACGAGGGTCGGCTGTAGCAATAGCGGTCATCAGATCAAGAATCATTCGTTTCCCTACGCCGGTATTAACCGGATCAGGTGCCAAGGGTCTCTCTCAGCCCAAAGTGCGGGCACCCCCAACGATCAGAAAGCAGCCAAGCGTTTCTGGCTGCGCAGCAGACTGAAATTAAAGGAAAATCCTGCGAACTGCAAGCGCGAAGGCGGGTTTTTACTTAATTAGCCAGCTTGGCGAATTCAGCATCCGCTGCGGCAATCGTCTGCTCGATATCAGCCGACGAGTGGGTGGCGCTGACAAAACCGGCTTCGAAGGCCGATGGGGCGAAGTAATGGCCTTCACCGGGTACATCCAGCATGGCGTGGAAAAAGCGGTTGAAACGTGCCGTATCGGCCTTCATGACCTCGGCATAGTTGGTCGGCGGTGTCTGGCTGAAGTAGAGGCCAAACATGCCGCCCACGGCCTGTGCCGAGAACGCCACGCCGTGCCTGCGGGCAGCGGCGGTGAGGCCGTCGGTGAGCTGGCGCGTGCGCAGGGCGAGCGACTCATAGAAACCCGGTGTCCGGAGTTTCTTCAGCGTAGTCAGACCAGCGGCCACCGCCACCGGGTTACCGGACAGCGTGCCGGCCTGATAGACCGGGCCCAGCGGTGCCAGGCAGGTCAGAATATCCTTGCGGCCACCAAAGGCAGCCAGCGGCATGCCGCCGCCGACGATCTTGCCCAGTGTCGTGAGATCAGGCGTGATGCCGTAATGGCCTTGCACGCCCTGGAGGCCAACGCGGAAGCCGGTCATGACTTCATCAAAAATCAGTACGGCACCAACGCGGGTACAGCCATC
>JALRGK010000116.1 GCA_023253415.1 Rhodocyclaceae bacterium | reverse complement strand
ATGGGTGCCGCTGAAGGCACACTCGTTTACTGCTGATGGATGGGGTTGTTTAACATGAGCGAACTGAAAAAAATTACCGAGCAGAAAATGCTCAAATCTCTTGAGAGCCTGAAAACCGAACTTGGCAAGATCCGTACAGGGCGTGCTCATACGGGCATTCTTGATCACGTGATGGTTGAATATTACGGCTCGATGGTGCCGGTCAATCAGGTGGCGAACGTCACTCTGGTGGATGCGCGTACGCTGGGTGTGCAGCCTTGGGAAAAGCCGATGGCGGCTAAAATCGAAAAAGCCATCCGTGATTCCGATCTGGGTTTGAATCCCTCGGCGCAAGGTGAGTTGATCCGTGTACCGATGCCGGCGCTGACGGAAGAGCGCCGGAAGGAACTCATTAAAGTCGTGAAGTCCGAAGGTGAGAATGGCAAGGTGGCCATCCGGAATCTGCGACGTGATGCCAATAACACCCTTAAGGATCAGCTAAAAAATAAGGAAATCTCCGAAGACGATGAGCGTCGTGCCCAGGACGAGATCCAGAAGCTGACGGATAAGGCGGTCGCTGAAGTAGATAAGCTGCTGGTTGAAAAAGAGAAAGAGTTGATGCAGATCTGATCGGGTTCTGCGATGCCACTCAAGCGCTGGTTCAAAAAACAGGCTCAGCCGACGGCTGAGCCTGCTGTCCATGATGGCGTCTGCCCGCGTCACATTGCGATCATCATGGATGGCAATGGCCGCTGGGCAAAACGTCGCCTGCTGCCGCGGTTTGCGGGGCACCGCCAGGGTGTCGAAACCGTCCGCAGTACCGTTCGGCGTTGTCTGGAACTGGGTGTTGCGCACCTGACGCTGTTTGCATTCAGTTCGGAAAACTGGCGTCGTCCGCCTGAAGAGGTCACGCTCCTGATGCAGTTGTTCATGAAAGCACTGGAGCAGGAGGTCGGCAAACTCAAAGAGCATGGAATCCGATTGCGGATTGTGGGTGATCGCTCCCGTTTTGCACCGGAGTTGCAGGCGATGATTGCCCAAGCGGAAGCCGATACGGCTTCGAACACACGGTTAACGCTGCATGTCTGTGCTAATTATGGCGGCCGTTGGGATATCACCCAGGCGGTGAATCGACTTGTGCTGGAACAGCCAGAGCGGGCTGGTGAGTACACCGAGCAGGATCTTGAGCCCTATTTGTGTTTTGCCGGTGTCCCGGAACCGGATCTTTTTATCCGGACGGGCGGGGAGGAGCGTATTTCCAATTTCCTGTTGTGGCAACTGGCCTACGCCGAATTGTATTTCACGCCCATACTCTGGCCGGAATTTGGCGAGGAGGCGTTCATTTCAGCCATCCGTTCTTTTCAGAAGCGCCAGCGTCGTTTCGGACAAACGGGTGACCAGATCGAAGCGGCGCAACGTGCAGCGTTGCAAGGGCAGAATACGACTATGGAAGATCCGTCATGTTAATCACCCGAATTAAAACGGCGGCCGTCCTGTTGGCACTGGTGACCCTGGTATTGTTCGTCCTGCCAGCGTGGAGCTGGATACTGTTCTGTTCTGTGTTGGCTGCGCTGGGCTTCTGGGAGTGGTTGCGTCTGACCCCTAATCCCTATACATCGGTGCCCGCGCGTATCATCCTGGCGTTGATCTTTGGAAATCTCCTGGCGGCTGCTGCGCTAGCGGCACCCGTTGTGTGGATGGGCTGGCTCACAGGATTAAGTTTGCTGATCGGGACGGCTTTCTGGCTCCTGATCGTGCCGCTGTGGCTCGTCAAGCGCTGGGTGCTCCGCATTCCTGCGCTGCATTTTCTGGTTGGGTTCGTGCTCATCGTGCCGGCCTGGTGTGCGCTTGTTTCCATGAAATCGATTCCGCCGGAACCCTGGCTGTTGCTGGCGACTATGGCAGTGCCTTGGATTGCCGATATCGGTGCCTATTTTTCCGGTAAGAAATTCGGCAAGCGCAAATTGGCGCCGGCGATTAGTCCGGGTAAAACCTGGGAAGGCGTTGCAGGCGCGGCGATCTGCATGCTGATCTACGCTTTGGTGCTAAATCAGATCGGCGGTATCTTTGCGGTCTTGTCGATCCCCGTTCTTTTGCTATTACTTGTTCTGTCGATCGCCGGTGACCTATTTGAATCTCTCATGAAACGGCAGGCCGGCATTAAAGACAGCTCTCAATTGCTGCCGGGGCATGGTGGGGTATTAGACCGGATTGATAGCCAATTATCGGTGTTGCCGGTCGCTCTGTTGATGATTATTCTTTCTGTAGGTCATTGATGAGCGCTCGTGTGCCTCAGCGTATAGTCGTTCTGGGCGCGACTGGCTCTATCGGCCAAAGCACGCTGGATGTGATAGCACGGCATCCGGATCGCTATCAGGTGTATGCCTTGGCGGCCCTGCGCCAGATCGATCTGTTAGAAACACAAATTGATCAGTTTCAACCGGCGTTTGTCGCTGTCGTTGACCCATTAGCCGCAGAAACGCTGCGGACACGCTTGCTCGCACGAGGTGTGTCGACGGAGGTGCTGACGGGCGCAGACGCTTTAAATACCCTTGCCCAGCATCCTGATGTAGATACCGTGATGGCAGCGATCGTTGGCGCGGCTGGTTTGCCGTCCGCATTGGCCGCGGCCGAGGCGGGCAAGCGCGTGCTTCTGGCCAATAAAGAAGCGCTCGTCATGGCTGGTCCGGTCTTCATGGATGCAGTCCGTCGATCCGGTGCGTTGCTCTTACCGATTGACAGCGAGCACAACGCCATATTCCAGTCTTTGCCGGCGGATTACCGGGGTGAACCCGATCAACATGGTGTGACCCACATTGTGTTGACTGCTTCGGGGGGACCGTTCAGGGGTTGTGACCGGACGCAACTCACCGATGTGACACCGGCACAGGCGATCAGTCATCCCAAGTGGTCGATGGGTCCCAAAATTTCGGTCGACTCAGCCACGCTCATGAACAAAGGCCTGGAAGTGATCGAAGCGCACTTTCTCTTTGGCCTTTCGGCTGACCGGATACAAGTCGTGGTGCACCCTCAAAGTACGATTCATTCGTTGGTGCAGTATGTCGATGGTTCGGTTCTGGCGGAACTGGGTGATCCGGACATGAGAACGCCAATTGCTCATGCCTTGGCTTGGCCGGAGCGGATTGCGTCCGGTGTCGGCATGCTGGATCTGGTTGCCTGCGGACATTTCGATTTTTCGCAACCAGATACTGAAGCCTTCCCTTGTCTGGCATTGGCATTTGAAGCGCTGGCTCGGGGTGGTTCTGCACCGGCTGTGTTGAATGCGGCCAACGAAGTGGCCGTGGCGGCGTTTCTCGATGAAAAAATTACCTTCCTGGCAATCCCGGAGATCATCCGTAAGACGCTTGATGCGATTCCCGATACAACGCTGACAGACCTGACGTCCGTGCTGGCAGTGGATGCCCAGGCCCGGGAATGTGCAGAATCCTTAGTGGCAGCGTCTGCATGAATTTCCTGAATTCCTTATGGGCCTTTGTTGTGGCCATTGGTCTGCTGGTGATGATTCACGAGTTGGGCCATTACCTCGTGATGCGCTGGTGTGGTGTCCGTGTACTCCGCTTTGCTTTTGGTTTCGGAAAAACCTTGTGGTCGCGTCAAGATAAATCAGGTACCGAATGGGCCATTTGTCTGTGGCCACTGGGTGGTTATGTTAAACCACTGGATACCCGTGAGGCCGAAGGTCTTTCGGCAGCGGATCGTTGCTGTGCTTTTGATACCCAATCGGTCGGCAAGCGTATTGCCATGGTTGCGGCAGGGCCTGTTGCCAACTTTTTGCTGGCGATTGTGCTGTATTGGTTTGTCTTTTTAAGTGGCGTCACGGAATGGCGCCCGATTCTTGCTGCCCCCGCGGCAGGGTCGCCTGCTGCAGAGGCAGGGGTTCAGGCGAATGATCTGATTACCCGTGTTGATGGTGAACCGGTCGAAAGCTGGGCGCAAACACAGTGGCAGCTGATGCAACTCCTGTCGAAAGCCTCTGAAATCACCCTGGCGGTTGTTCCTACCGTACAAGGCATCCCTGTTGACGGTGCCAAAGATCGTGGTATTACATTCAAAGTGCCGTCTGATCTATCCCTCGGGCCCAATGCATTGCCATCCCTCGGTATTCGACTGGGGTCGCCGCAGCTGCCAGCTATCGTTGGCACAGTCCAGCCAGGGAGTGCGGCGCAACGGGCGGGCTTAGCTTCTGGCGATCTTGTCGAACGGGCCGATGGTGAACCGGTTGCTAACTGGGCTGCTTTCGTCCAGATGGTTCGTGCACATCCAGAAACCGCGATTCCGATCGTGGTATCGAGACAGGGGCAGTCCCTAAGTCTTGAGCTGCGACCTGACGCTGTCGAAGAGCAGGGGCAGCGCATTGGTCGCGCCGGGGTGTCTCCTGAGGCCACTCGTGCCCTTGAACCGTACCGGATTCATCGTGTGCTTGACCCGGCGCAAGCCTTGGCAGCAGCGGTCGTCGAAACCTGGGACAAGAGTCGTTTTACCCTCGTGATGCTCGGACAAATGCTGGTGGGTAAAGCCTCCCTAGACAACTTGTCCGGCCCGATTAGCATTGCCTCGGCTGCTGGCCAAACCGCCCAGATCGGGCTAGAAGCATTTTTGCGTTTCCTGGCCATCGTGAGCCTGTCGCTGGGAGTCATTAACTTGCTGCCGCTGCCGCTGCTCGATGGGGGGCACTTGATGTATTATTTGGCTGAGATTCTGACCGGAAAACCCGTTTCGGCCGAGCGTCAGGCCTTGTTTCAGCGTTTTGGTGTCGTTTTGCTCGGATCGCTGATGTTTTTAGCTATTTTCAACGACTTGCAGCGACTCTTCAACTGGTAACCGGATGTCATCGAAGTATACGTACCCCGCAAAACCGCGTTTTATCAAACAGCGTCTGTGGGCCGCTTGTTTGGGCGGTCTGTTGACGTTGACGACGGCAAGTGACGTCTGGGCGCAGCAACATCATGAGGTGGAATCTTTCCGCCCCTTTGTGGTTCGGGATATCCGTGTTGAGGGTTTGCAGCGCACCGAACCTGGCACCGTGTTTACCTATTTACCGATCAAAGTGGGTGAGACGGTTGATGCGGCCAAAATTACCGAATCCATTCGTGCCCTCTATGCCACCGGTTTTTTCAAAGATGTACGCATCGAAGCGGAAGGGCATGATCTGATTGTCTCGGTTGTTGAACGGCCGGCCATTGCATCAATTACCTTTGAAGGTCTCAAGGAATTTGAAAAAGACGTTGTTCTGAAAGCGCTGAAGGAAGTCGGCTTAGCCGACTCGCGAATTTTCGACCGTTCCGTACTCGAGCGTGCTGAGCAGGAACTCAAGCGCCAGTATCTGTCGCGGGGCAAATATGCCGTACAGATTACAACCACGGTGACCCCGCTGGAGCGTAACCGGGTTGGCATCAACTTCGATATCGTCGAAGGTGAGACCGCCAAGATCCGTGAGATCAACATCATTGGCGCGAAGGCTTATCCGGAAAGCGAACTCCAGGACCTGTTCGAGCTCAGTACGCCGACCTGGATGTCTTGGTATACCAAGAGTGACCAGTATTCCCGTCAGAAGTTGACGGCAGATCTGGAAAAGTTGCGTTCGTTCTACCAGGATCGCGGTTATCTGGATTATGCGATCGACTCGACGCAAGTCTCGATCAGCCCGAACAAAGAAAATATTTACCTGACGATTACGCAGAGCGAGGGTAACCGCTACCTGATCAGTAGCGTCAAGGTTGTTGGCGAATTCATTGTGCCTGAAGACGAGATCCGCAAACTGATCAAGATCGCTCCGGGTCAGGATTTCTCGCGTGCCAAAGTCAACGAGACCATCAAGGCCATTACTGAACGTCTCGGTAAGGAAGGCTATGCCTTTGCCAACGTGAATGCGGCACCGGATGTTAATCGCGAAAAGCGTTTAGTCGGCTTCACATTATTTGTTGACCCGGGTCGCCGTGTTTATGTCCGTAAAGTCAATGTAACCGGCAACACCAAATCTCGTGACGAAGTGGTGCGTCAGGATATGCGCCAGATCGAAGGTGCCTGGTATGACGCCGATAAGATCAAACTGTCGCGAGAACGCCTGATGCGTACCGACTTCTTCAAACAGGTCGATATTCAGACGCCGCCGGTGCCGGGTACCAACGACCAGGTAGATACCAACGTTAACGTCGAAGAAAAATCGACAGGTAGCTTCCAGATCGGTGCGGGTTTCTCCAGCTACGAAAAGCTGACATTGTCCGGTTCGATCAGTCAGAACAACCTGTTTGGTAGCGGTAAAAATGCGACGTTGGCAGTGAACACCAGTAAGGTGAATACCCTGTACAGCCTGTCTTATACCGACCCGTACTACACGGTGAATGGCATCAGCATTGGCTACGACGGTTACTACAAGACCTTTAACTCGGCCACCCTGGACTGGTTGTCAACGTATAAGACCATGTCAGGCGGTGGTGGTATCCGTTTCGGTTACCCGTTGAGCGAAACCAGCAGCATGAACCTCGGTTTCACGATTGATTCGACCAACATCAATCTGAGCGGGGCAAGTACGGTCACGGTCACTGATTCTACGACTGGTGCTACGTACAATTACCCGAACGTACCTTACAACATCTACAACTTCACCCAGAAGTACGGCTCTACCAATACCTCGCTAATTTCCAGTGTGGGCTGGCGTCTGAATTCCTTTGACTCGAACATCATGCCGACCAAGGGGAACCGCTTTGCGACGGGGGTTGAACTGGCCAGCCCACCGGGCAGTATTGCTTACTACAAACTCTCGTACCAGCAACAGCACTTCGTGCCACTGACGCCGAAAAAATCGCTGATTGCCATGGCCAACTTCAACCTCGGCTACGGCAACGGGATGGGTGACAAGGCCTATCCGTTCTACAAGAACTTCTATGGCGGTGGTATTGGTTCCGTACGTGGCTATAAGCCGGGTACGGTTGGTCCGCAGGCCACTAACGCTGGCGGCGGCACATCGTATATTGGTGGCAACGAAATCGCTACCGGTAACTTCGAATTCCAGGGGGCATTCCCGGGGTTGGGCGATACCATGCGTTGGAATATCTTTTACGACGTGGGTTATGTCGGTGCGACAGGGTCGGCTGCACCGGGCTGCTATCCGGGTATGACCTGTAGTCCGACAAACAATACGGTTGCCACATCGGTCGGCCTGGGCATGTCGTGGGTCTCCCCGGTCGGTCCACTCAAGTTCAGTCTGGGTTATCCTATCGGCGCAGGGCCTGGGGCGCAGAAACAGCCGTTCCAGTTCACCATGGGTAGTGCTTTCTAAAGAGAAGATCATGACCGCAATCCGTAATTCGATACGAGTGCTTGGTACCGTTCTGGCGGGGACGCTCCTGTTCTCGGCGCCGGTATGGGCGGAGACTAAAATCGGTTTCGTAGATATGCAGCGTCTTTTTGATCAGGCCCCCATTGCGGTGAAGGCCAACAAAAAGCTAACGGCTGAGTTTTCCAAGCGCGAACTCGAATTGCAGAAACTTGGTAAGCAGATCAAGACGCAGCAGGATGCCCTGGAAAAGAACGGTGCCACCATGCCTGATGCAGAGCGTCGCAATCGCGAACGGGAACTGGCAGATCTATCACGCGAGTTTCAACGCAAGCAGCGTGAGTTCCGCGAAGACCTTGACGTGCGCCGTAACGAGGCCATGGCGGTGGTGCTGGAGCGCGCCAACAAAGCGCTTCGCCAGATTGCCGAAACAGAAAAATACGATCTGATTGTGCAGGATGCCGTCTACTTTAGTCCGCGGATTGATATTACCGACAAGATCATCAAGGCGCTCGCCGATGACGGAAAGTTGCCCGCCCAATGAGTCAGGCGAGAGTGACCCTGACGCTCAATGAAATTCAGGCGGCGCTGGGCGGTGATCTGGTTGGTGATGGTTCAGTTGCCATTGAACGTATTGCGCCTCTGGCCGATGCCAAGCCTCGACAGATCAGCTTTCTCTCCCAGCGTAAATATGCGCCACTGTTGGCAACGACGCAGGCGAGCGCGCTGATTCTGCCGATGGAAGCAGCCGGGCACTTTCCTCGGCCCCACATCCTGACGGCGAATCCGTACCTGTATTTTGCGCGCGTCAGCCAATTGCTCAATCCCATTCGGATGCCCGATCCGCCCATCCATCCCTCGGTCGTGATTTCGCCGACAGCCAAGATTGGTCGTAACGCGGTCATTCATGCGGGGGTGGTGATTGGCGATGATGTCGTCATTGGTGACGATGCGGTGATTTATCCGAATGTTGTGATTTATCACGATTGTCATATCGGGGATCGTGTCGTACTGCACGCAGGCGTTGTAATCGGTGCAGACGGCTTTGGCAATGCCAAGGACGGTGATGCCTGGATCAAGATTCCGCAGATAGGCCGCGTTGTGATCGGCCATGATGTGGAAGTGGGCGCGAACACCTGTATTGATCGCGGTGCACTTGATGACACCGTGATCGGAGATGGCGTAAAAATTGATGACCAGATCATGATTGGCCACAATTGCCGCATCGGTGATCACACGGCGATTGCAGCCTGTGCAGGGATCGCTGGTAGCACGACCATCGGTAAGCGCTGCATTATTGGTGGCGCCGCCATGTTCTCCGGTCATAATGAGATCACGGATGATGTCGTCATCTCGGGCGGCACGGCTGTCATCAAGGATATTCGTAAACCTGGTCAGTACACCGGGGTTTTCCCAAGCCTGCAACACGGAGACTGGTTGCATATTGCGGCCAATTTGCGCCACCTGGATACGCTGGCCAAAAAAGTCCAGCAGCTGGAAGCGCAGATCAAGACTTTGACCGAACAACATAACGCGGAGTAATCACCATGCCACAACTCAACATCCACCAGATCCGTAAGATTCTTCCGCATCGTTATCCCTTTCTGCTGGTTGATCGTGTCGAAGACATCGATTACGGCAAGACCATTCATGCCATCAAGAATGTGACCGTGAACGAACCCTGTTTTACAGGGCATTTTCCGGAGTATCCGGTGATGCCGGGTGTGCTGATTATGGAGGCCATGGCTCAGGCGGCTGCCATTCTGACTTTTGCTTCTGCAACGGAAGAAGAAACGCTACAGGCGGCGGATGATCTCTACCTGTTTGCCGGTATCGATAATGCACGATTCAAACGGCCGGTAGGCCCGGGCGATCGCCTGGACCTCTATGCTGAAATGGTTGCCAATAAGCGCGGTATTTATAAGTACAAGGCCGTTGCCAAGGTTGATGGCAACATTGTGGCCGAGGCTGACCTGATGTGCGCGCATCGCAAAATGGGTGAGTAAGATGGTCACTATTCATCCGAGTGCACTGGTTCATCCGAAAGCCCAGTTGGGCATCGGCGTGAGCATTGGTGCGTTCACAATTGTTGGAGAGCACGTCAGTATTGGCGATGGCACCAGCATCGGATCGCACTGTGTGATCGAAGGTCACACCACCATTGGTCGTGATAACAAGATCCACCACTATGCAGCGCTAGGTGGTGTACCGCAGGACAAGAAATACAATGGAGAGCCGACGCGCCTCGAGATCGGCGATCGCAACACGATTCGTGAATTCGTGAGTTTCAATGTGGGCACGGCTCAGGACAAGGGTGTGACGTCGATTGGCTCCGATAACTGGGTGATGGGCTATGTACACGTTGCCCATGATTGCCGTATTGGCAACCAGACCATTCTAGCCAGTAACGCGCAGTTGGCAGGTCATTGCGAAGTCGGTGACTGGGCTATTCTGGGCGGACACACCGGCTATCACCAATTCGTTCGCATTGGTGCGCATGCCATGATTGGTGGTGGTTCGATGCTGGTGCAGGATGTGCCACCCTATGTCATGGCACAGGGCTATCCGACCATTCCACGTGGCATCAATGCCGAGGGGCTGAAGCGTCGCGGTTTTACACCGGAAGCGATTAATGCCATCAAGCAGGCTTATCGTGCCGTTTACAAGGCTGGTTTAAGTATGGATGAAGCACGTGCCAAGTTAGACGAGATCCAGAAAACGGCGCCGGAAGTGGCTGTCCTCAACGATTTTCTGGCTTCCTCGCAGCGCGGCATTATCCGTTAAGCGCGGATAAGAGCAACGGATCTTATGGGGCGGTCGTATCGCTTTGCATTGATTGCCGGTGAGGCATCGGGCGATGTGCTTGGTGCCAGCCTTATTGAGGCCCTCAAACATCGCTATCCCGATGCTGAGTTTTTTGGCATCGGTGGCCCCAAGATGATTGCGGCTGGCTTGCGTAGTGCCTACGAGCAGGAGAAGCTGGCCGTTCGTGGTGCTGCCGAGGTTGTTGCCCATCTGCCGGAGATTTTATCCATTCGCCGGGGCATCACGGCGCAGCTAAAAGCCTGGCAACCGGATGTGATGATCGGTATCGATGCGCCAGACTTCAATCTGTTCGTAGAGCGACAGCTGAAAAAAGCCGGAATCCCGACTGTTCATTACGTGAGCCCCACGGTTTGGGCCTGGCGGCGCGGTCGCACGAAGAAGATTGTGGCTGCGGTCAACCAGCTCCTGTGCCTTTTTCCTTTCGAGCCGGCTTGTTATCAAGGGCAGGGGATTGATCCTGTTTTTGTTGGGCATCCGCTGGCGGATGAGGTCGACCCCGACATCAACCGACAGCAAGTGCGCCTATCCCTGAATCTGCCTGAGGCAGCGCCGTTGATCACGCTGATGCCGGGTAGCCGTCAGTCGGAGTTGGCATTTCATGCCCAGTTGTTTGTTGAAACGGCCAACCGCGTTGCACGAGAACTGCCTGAAGCGTTATTTCTGGTGCCGTTAACCACCAAGGAAACCCGGGCGATCTTCGAAACGGCGCTTGCTACCTACGGTGATGCCGGTTTACGCGTCCGCATTCTTTTTGGCCATGCACGCGACGCATTGGCCGCCAGTGATCTGTCTCTGGTCTGCAGCGGCACAGCAACGCTGGAAGCTGCCTTACTGCGTTGTCCGATGATTATTACGTACCGGATCTCTGCATTTT
>JALRGK010000103.1 GCA_023253415.1 Rhodocyclaceae bacterium | reverse complement strand
AAAGCAAGGAGTTGGCCGAGCTGCTCTGACGCATAACGATGAAGAGATCCGGATTGAGCTCGCGTGCCGTAATGGCGATAGAGAGGTTGTTGATGTCGTTGTCCGAGCCGGCGACCAGGCCTACAGCATCTTTGATGCCGGCATCGATCAGAGGGTTGGCTTCGGTGCCCTGACTAAGGATGCTCTGGTGGTCATCGGGGTTGGTGGGCCGCGGGTCGATAATGCGGATGTCGTCATGCAGACCCAGGCGGTCCAGCTGCTGGACGATGGCGCGGCCGAAATGGCCATACCCGCAGATGATCCATTTGCCCGTGGGGGGCTTGTGGGGTTCGGGAAGGGGGGTGCCGGGTACCCGGGTCAGGCATTCCACAAGCTGGTAGCTGGGCGGGCTGCGCATGGCCAGTGCCAAGCGTTGTGCATACAGTGCGTAGGGATCCACCACAAAATTGGTGCCGAACGAATCCATGTTGGCGGCAGTGGCCGCGTGTTCGGCTCGGGCGATGACCGGAATGCCTGGGTTGAGCAGGCGGACGTTCATGGCGATGGCGAGGTTGGCGTCGTCACTATTCGTGACGGCAAGGACGGCTTTGCAGTTAGGGTGGCGCAAACCAGCGAGTAGCAAGACACCGGGTGTCTGGGCGTCTGCGTTAAGTGCGGGAACATCCGCGACATAGTCGCCCAGTTCCATTTCCTGGAGGGCGTCTGCACGGGTGTCCAGAACGACAAAGCGCATTTGTACCTGATCCAGTGTTTTGCAGATTAGGGTGCCGGTTTCGCCGACACCACAGATAATGCAGAAGGGTTCGGCCAGGGTTTTTACTTTTCGATGAAAACGGCTGGTGGCCAGGGCGCGTTGCAAACCTTCATCCTTGAGCAGATTCAGTATGCTCAAAATGGCATAGGTCCAGCCGATCACCGTGAGGTAGATGCAGACGGTGACCCAGAAGCGTTGACCGTAGGAAAAGGCGTTGGGGATTTCACCAAAGCCAATGGTGCTGGCGGTGTAGCTGATGAAATAGAATGCGTCGAAAAACGACATCGGCGCAGTTGGCAGGCCGGCTGCATCAACACCGGGAATAAGCACCAAACCCGTAATCGAGATGGCGTAGATCAGGATCATGACGATCAGCGGCGCCCGCATCCGACGCAGGATGACGAACAAAACGCTGTTGTTGGTGACGCTCATGGCGCTAATAATCGGCAGGGCGTGACGGTCCGGGTTGTCGGTGCCGGGAATTACCGACGCATCATGAGTGTTTCGGCAATCAGCAGGATGACCGAGACAACGTTGGCGAAGAGTGCGCCTCCGGATAGAGAGACAACACTGGAAGTGATATCGACAGTCATGCCGATGCCCATGACGTGCACAGCCACACCCCAGGTCACAGCGGCAGCAATCAGTTGCAAGTCGGCGACCAGGCTAGTGGCTAGATGGATCGCGCCAATTTGGGTGCGATCACCGAATTTGAGGCTGGTTGCGATGAGGTTGACGACAATGGCAGCGAACAGTTCGTAGACGTGATGCAGTTCAGGGCGTGCGATGTCACCGATGAAAAATCCGAAATTCAGCGTTGCCGCCAGGAGAATAAAAAAACCGAAGACCACTTTTTCCA